>JBGSUZ010000539.1:0-27594 GCA_041753235.1 Acidaminobacteraceae bacterium | reverse complement strand
TAAAGAGGCCTTCGTCACATAAAGTGAAACACCGGGCCACTGCCAAAGCACCTGCTCTGTACCAGGATTGGTCACCAGTAAAATACCAATGACCGCTGTGATAACAAAAAAAGCGGGAGCCAGTAAGCTCTCTAAATAGAGCTTAACTGGAACCTCCCCGTGCCATAAATTGATGAAGGCTGTAAAAAGGAGCACTGATAGACCTAGCCAAACAGAGCCGGCAAAGGGCATTAGCACCAACCCTATTAAGGGTAGACTGATGCGTACATGGGGATGCAATTTTCTAAGCCGGCTAGCGTGGGCAATTCTATCTATTTGAAGCACCTTGTTTTCTTCCTTTCATCAAACCAAAATAATATGCAATAACTGCTGCTCCTAGTGAAGCTTGCAGTGCAAATAACAAACTTTCAATTTCGCCACTTGGCGGCTCCCAAAGGGAATTAAACCAAGGAACGTAATCTGGGTTAGACTCTGTAATTGCAGACTCTGCCGCCCCATCTGCGCCGCCGTATTCTCCTGTGCGGTTGAAGGCTAATGGGAAAACGACAATCAGGGCAAATATCGCAATCAATACCCAGTTGGAAACACCTTTTTTAACTGACATTTGCTTATCCATTAGAGCGACACCTCCTTTTCCTGATCTGCATCCAATTGGAGCTGATCCTTGTTTTCAACAATCCAGTTGTAGACAAGAACGGTTAAAATGCCTTCGCCAACTGCAATCGGCAACTGTGTCAGCATGAAAATACTCAAATACTTGGCAATTGCCACCGAAAAGCCCTCTGTCCCCGGGAACGCAAGACCAAGCTGAGTCGATGTAACCGCATACGTCACGAGGTCACCTAGGAATGCGCCCATGAAAAGTGCCCATTTTTTGCTGACGTTCAGTTTCGTCAACAGTTTGTATATGCCGTAAGTCGCAAATGGACCCGCTACCGCCATGGAGAAGCCATTAGCGCCAAGCGTTGTTAAACCGCCATGTGCCAATAAGAGCGCCTGCATGAGCAGTACCACTGCACCTATGACCACCATTGGAAGTGGGCCAAACAGCACAGTACCAAGACCTACCCCTGTTGGGTGGGAACACCTGCCTACGACTGACGGAATTTTCAGGGCCGACAGACAGAAGGTAAACGCCGCTACTAAACCTAATAACAGTTTAATGTCTTTGCCTTTATGCATGAGCTTATTTAATTTTCTGAGTCCTAAGACAAAGAACGGAATAAACATGGCAAACCAAAACAGCGCCCAGCCCTTAGGCAGGTAGCCTTCCATAATGTGCATGGCACTGGCTGCCGATGGGGCAGCGACTAAAAGCAAGCCCAATACGAGCAAGCCAAAATTTCTTTTTTCTCTTTGTTGTTTCATGGGTATAGCACCTCCGTTAGATTTTAAGACCAATATGTATCGTCTCTAGTTCTGCCAAACTGCGAGCAGTTTCCGGATAACGCATTCTTGGCATTTGAACCACAATTGGATTCACACCACAGGCAATTGCCGCTTGAACTTTCGCTTCAAAACCGCTGCCTGCGCCGCTTTCCTTAAAGACAATGTGACTTATGTCCCAGTCTTTGAAAATGGCTCTATTGAGTTCATCTGTAAAGGGCCCCTTGATGCCTATAACTTGACCTGCGTCCAAACCAAGTGCCTCACAAATAGCAATGGATTCCGTATTCGGAACGACCCGTGCCACTATGCGAGATTTATCTATAAACCGTGCTGCCTTTTCAAGCTCTTTGCTTCCTGTAATCAGTACCCTGCCCTCTGTGGTTGTAAGACCCGTAAAGGCCGCTTCGAAGCTGTCTGCAAGGGTAACCTGTGTTTCATCGTAAGCAATTTCCGCTCTAAGCCAGCGGGTATAGTGAACGTCTAATGTACTGCACACTGCCATGGCGGTCTCACTGACCTCCGAGGCGTGGGGGTGACTGGCGTCTATGACCCAGTCCACAGCTTCCTGCTGTATGAGTGCCTTCATGGCTGTCTCATTAAGTCGACCGACGACAAGGCGTTTTGCCACAGACTCATAAGTCTGGCGGCCCAGTTCGGTCGCCACGGACATAAAATAGTCCAGTCCTTGATTGTCTAGCCACTGACAGACGTTTGCGCCGTCGTGGGTGCCGCCGATCAGGTAAATCATACGGCGTAGCCTCTTGGTGTAATCATTTTGCCGCCAAGCATAAGGGTTTGGCTGTTGCCAATGACGACAACCGTTGTCATGTCGACGAGGTTTTCATCTAATGTGCCAATGGTTGTATAGTGAACAGTTTCACCTTCACGGCCCGCATCTTTAACAAGCCCTACTGGCACGTCTAACCCTTGGTGTTTGCCTATAATTTCAAGAGCGTGTTTCAAATGCCCCTGTCGGCCTTTGCTGCGTGGGTTGTACAGACAAATGACAAAGTCCGCAGATGCCGCCGCGTCTATACGCTTCATGATTTTCTCGTAAGGTGTCATCAGGTCGCTGAGGCTGATGTTGCAGAAGTCGTGCATTAGGGGTGCGCCTAAAATAGCCGCTGCCGCTGAAGACGCTGTAACGCCTGCAATGACTTCAATCTCGTCTTTACCGTCAGACAATTCGTAAATAAGACCCGCCATACCGTAAACGCCTGAGTCACCGCTCGAAATGACCGCCACATGCTTGCCAGTTCTCGCAATGTCTATCGCTTCCTGACAACGTTCAACTTCGGCACGCATGCCGTTTGACACCACGGTTTTACCCGCTGTCATTTCTTCTATAAGGCGCATATAAGTTACATAACCTACAAGAACTTCCGCCTTTTCAATGGCCTCTATGGCCTCAAGCGTCATACCACGCTTGCCTCCAGGCCCTATGCCGATAACACTGATCATTTTTGGATCCTCCCAAGTGAAAATGTACAGCCCTCCGCTTTAACGGTGGTGCCGTATAGGTCCTCAGCTTTTTCCAGCCTAGCAGCACACATCGCCGCAGGTCCTGAAACCGCTCTAAGTCCCAAAGTTTTATAAACAATCTCAGAGCGGTCAAACAAGCCATCATAGGCCTTTAAACGCTCTGCAGAATAAAAACAAGTTTCCCAGCCGTAATACTCAGCTGTGGTTAGCATACAGGCTTCTTCTGCCTTCAAGTCCACACTCGCCAGACAGCTGACTGCCTCTGGCACAATACCCTGCGCTTCTAAAAAGCTTCTGAGTACCCGTTGATAAGTCACCGTATCTTGGCCTTTTCTAGCCCCAGTGCCTAGCGCAAATACCTTAGGCACGACTACGCCGCTGTCGTTTAAAACCCCTGAGTCATTCAATACCTTCAAAGCCTCAATGCGCTTTAAATCAAAGCCGATGTAGACTCTTAGTCCCACATCACTGTCCTCAGTAAAGGCTTGCCACTGCTCCGGCTCATAGAACCTAAGACCGCTTTGGCACAGTTCAGACAGTCGCTCACGCCACTGGCACTCAGCCATAAACGCCGAGTCAATAAACAGGCCTATTGTCGCCCCGCCTATAATTTGACGGCTGGCTTCCAAACATAAGTTACGGTTTGCTTCTAAAGGGCAACCGAGGGCTTTGAGAATCAAGTCCATGCCGGCTCTGTCATTCACGTCGGTCGCAGTGGTAACAACCGCCGTGCCCCCTATGACCCCTGCCAAGGTTTTTGCCAACTGGTTTGCACCACCGACATGACCTGAAAGCAGACTGATCACATGCTGTCCTTTTTCGTCCATGACCAAAACTGCCGGGTCGCTGAACTTGTCTTTTAGATAGGGTGCTATCACACGGACTGCAATGCCCGCTGCACCAATGAACACCAGCGCATCCTTGCTGTGGAACCACTTCGCCACCACATTTTGTATGCCGCCGTTTTGTTTCATTGTTTCACGACTGAGGTGCTCCCAGCCTATTGGCAGCGCCTTTATAAGCGTTTCGCCAAGGGCGTCGCCGCCCGGTGTTAGTGAAAGAATTAAACCTTTTGTGAGGGCCATTTCTGAACCCTTAGGCTTTTGCGTCTCTGTATTCATGGGTAAAAGCCTTGTCGTAAAGCTTTGAGTAGTTAAAATCGTCGCCGAGGAAGTCCCCTACCATAATCAGTGCGGTCTTCGAAATGCCCTCAGCTTTTGCCAGATCGCTCAGATTGGTCAAATTGCCGCGAATGATTTTTTCTTCCGGCCAAGTCGCCTTGTAGACCATAGCCGCTGGCGTCGTTGGTGCGTAACCGCCTTCAATCAGTTCGTCGCAAACTTCTGACACGAAAGACGAAGAAAGGAATATAACCATTGACGTCTGGTGGCTGGCAAAGGATTTTAAAGATTCCTTCACTGGCACAGGCGTTCTGCCTTCTTTACGGGTAATAATCACGCTCTGAGAAATCTCAGGCACCGTGTATTCACAGCCAATTGCCGAAGCCGCACCAAGGAAACTGCTGACACCCGGTACAAGTTCATAAGGAATGTCCCGTTTGTGGAATTCCTCAACTTGCTCTCTGAGCGAACCATAAATAGAGAAGTCGCCTGTGTGGAGTCTCACCACAGTCTTGCCTGCTTTCACGCCTGCGTCACACACTTCAACAATTTCGTCTAAGTCCATCACGGCGCTGTCGTATATTTTGCAGTTTTCACCGCAGTAGTTAAGGAGCTCAGGGTTTACCAGTGAGCCCGCGTAAATAACAATGTCCGCACTTTGAAGTGCCTTGTAGCCTTTGAGTGTAATTAATTCAGGGTTTCCCGGGCCTGCGCCCACAAATATAACTTTCATGCTACCACCTCTTATTGATCAGTATCGTCGTGAAGTAGCTGACTTCGTTCGGATCTGTCGCTTCTAAATTATTGTGAATGACTTGTTCTGGTTTGCCGTAATTACTAACCGCCACAGCTTTGCCCATGAGGTCAAGCTCTTTCATCAGGCTGACCACGGTTTCAAAGCGCTTATAAACCTTCATTAAAACGATGGAATTATGGGTTTCCAGTACCGTTCTGAGTTCGTTCATATCTGCTGTACAAGGGTAAATCATGAGGGGGTCATCGCCTTCAACGAGGGGTCTGCTGAGCCCTGAAGCAATGGCTGTGTAAGAAGAGATACCCGGAATGGTTTCAACTTCAACGCCCTCTTCTATATACTTGAGCAGATAAATATAGGTGCTGTAGAGCATTGGGTCGCCTAAAGTAACAAAACCAACTGTCTTGCCTGCTTTAACCCACTCAATGACTTCCAGTGCTATTTCTCTAACCTGTGCCAGCATGGCTTCTTTGTCGAGAATCATTGGAAAATGTCTGCCGATGATTTCTAAGTCTTCCGGCAAGAATTTCGACGCTATCATATGCGCTTCGCTTTTAGCATTTTTCTTGCTCTCTGGTACTAAAAGAATGTCGAGTGTTTTAAACTGTTCTACTGCTTTAACGGTGAGTAAATCCGGGTCTCCCGGGCCTACGCCAATGCCTACAAACTTAGCCATGTTGCCTCCATATCGCTTTAATAATGTAACAAGGATTCAGGGGTTTAAAGTAATGATACCGCCCTAACATATCCAATCTAGACGCTTGAATCATTGAGCCTTCTATGTCGGTAAACCCTGCCGCTTCCAGTTCCTTCAGCGTTTCACCGAGACTCTCTATCGCAATGGTGTTGACCACCAAAATGCTGCCTTCTTCTAAATGCTTTTCTTTGAGACAGCTGAGAATGGAACTCAACTGTTTGCCTGTACCGCCTATGAATACCCTATCAAAGGTCGTTTCACCTAGTTCGCATGGCGCTTCTGCCTGAACTACGTTTACATTTAAAGACCACTGAGCCGCATTGGTCTTTATGAGGTCACAGCCTTCTTCGACCCGCTCAATAGCGGTGACTTTCAACTTTGGGTGTCGTCTAGCGGCTTCTATGCCCACCGAGCCAGTGCCCGCGCCTATGTCTAGTAGGGCCTTTGCATTGTACAAGTCTAAATAGCCAAGTGATGCGGCACGGACTTCCATTTTACTCATGGGAATATTGCCGCGAATCATTTCATCGTCACGCATGGGTTAGACCTCCTCATTAATGACGATGACCACATTGAGCCCGTAGCTTCTGTCCGGCACTTCTGATGCATAAGCGATTTCTACGTGTTCGTCTGGGTAACCCAGTCTTTCGCCAATAATCATTCTAGGATTGAGGCCACGTCGCTTGGCTTCTGCTGCTATTTCGAACGGCCCGAGTTTGTCATCGGTTAGAAGCCCTGTCTTTGGCATGTTGAACACGCGGTCAAAGTTGACTTCTCTGCCGTGACAGCTGGTGAGGTACACGTCGTTCATGTCTTGCCCCGCTACCGCAAACAAATACTGAATGGAGCTGATACTCGGACAAATAGTGACAATTTCACGGTTATAACGCTTGATTAAGTATTTGCCCACACCGTAGAGACTAGGGTCGCCACTGGCAAGCACGACAATGCCGATATGCCACTTGCGAAACTTTCCTTTAGGATGGGCTTCTGCTGGCAAGTCCTTTTCCATTTGGGCGTCTATAAAGTCTGTCATATCTTTGTGAACGCTCTCGTAAGCGTAAGTTTTTTGAGAACTGTCTATGAGTTCGTTAACGCTTTCCAGTTGTCTTTCTGTTCCTATAATAACGTTAGCCCATTGAATGGCCTTCTTAGCTTCCGCAGTCAACCACTGGGTGCCTGCTGGCCCGATGCCTACTACTCGAATGATCATAAGCTTTCTCCTCCTGTTATTGCCGCTTTGGTCGTAGAAGCGCCTAAGAGCCGCCCCTTCATGTCATATAAGAAGACTTCCGTCTTGAGTTCTCCGTAAGTATGGTCTGTCGCCCGCTCTGCCGCCGCCTTGGCAAGCAGTTCAAACACTGCTTCATAGCCAGCTTCTAATATTATATCTACCGCTTCGTCAGTGGTATTGGTTTGGCGAATTACATCGATTAAGTCATAAGGTGCTCTGAGTTTGGCAAGATAGGAGCAAAGTAGGTCTGCTCGACCGTCCGCCACTCGGCTATGGGTGTGAAAAATGCCACCAGCAACTTTTATGAGTTTCCCAAGGTGTCCTACTAAAACCGCTGTCTCAAACCCTTCCCGAGTCGCCTCCATAAGCATGTACCCAACGAAGTTGCTCATGGTGACTACCTGTTCAGGACGCACACCGAGTTCTTTCACTGCAAATTTCTCACCATGATTACCCGGTACTAATATGACCTGTTTTGCACCAGTCAGTTTGAGCTGTCTCAGTTCAATTTCCAAGGACTTCTTCCAAGCCTCTTCACTCATGGGCTCTACAATCCCAGTCGTCCCAATAATGGAAATGCCGCCGACAATCCCGAGTTTCGGGTTGAAGGTTTTTACAGCTACGGCTTCACCTCTTGGAATGTAAAGTTCTACGTCTACACCCTGCCCCGACTCTAATAAACATTGAAGGTTGTCCTTAAGCATCTGCCGCGGCACTGGATTAATTGCCGCTTCACCCACGGGTACTTGTAAGCCCGCCTTGGTGACTCTGCCTATGCCCGCACCACCTTCAATGTTAATGATGCCACTGTTTGTAAGCTTTGCTCTGGCATAAATCTCTAAGCCGTTGGTCTGGTCTATATCGTCTCCGCCGTCTTTGACCGCATAGGCTACGCCTAGTGTCTCATCGTAGAAAACTGGAATCTCCAAGGTCTCACCACCGGGGAGCCTGACCGCCATATGGGTGGCTGCATCGTCGCCGCCTGCCCACTGGGCCGCTGCCATAGCGGCTGCGGTCGCTGTCGTCCCAGTGGTATAACCTCTTCTGTATTTTTTACCGTCTATATACACGTAGGGTTCCACGTTGAATCACCTACTCATATTTCTTTTGCTTATGGTACATAATCGCATTTACAATAGCTGCAGCCACGTTGCTGCCGCCCTTGCGCCCTAGGGCTGAAATGCCCGGAATACCGGATTCTTTCAGTGCTTCTTTAGACTCTGCCGCTCCGACAAAGCCCACTGGTACGCCCACGATGGCAACCAGTTGATCCTTCAGCGTTTCATAACACTCCATGGTTTGAAACAGTGCTGTTGGCGCATTGCCAAATACGAAAAGCTTGCGGCCCGGTTCTTCTACTGCTCTAAGCACCGCTGCCATAGAACGGGTCATTTGGCGTTCTTTCGCCATTTGAGCCGTTGCTTCATCGGCGACGTAGCACTTGACCTCTGCACCGAGTTCTTTGAGCGCCGTCTTGTTGATGCCGCTGAGGGCCATATTCGTATCTGTGTAAATAGTAAGGGGCTCATCAAAGGCCTTTGCCAGCCTTTCAAGAACGTCCTCGGAAAAATAGAGATTCTCAATATAATCGAAGTCGGCTGAGGTGTGAATGACGCGTCTTAAGATTGCCTGATACAGCTTGTCCGCCGCTGGATAGCCGCCGTGGCTTTCGTTCACAATGCCATCGATCATTTCAAAACTCAATCGTTCAATTTCCTGTGGGTTCTTAATATATTCCATCGTTTTCCTCCTTTTAGAGCAAACAAAAAAGGCCTAACCTTTGTGGGTTAGACCTCTATCTATAGATTTGAGAAAATCTGGACTGGTTCACTTCCCACCGAAGCTGACATGACGCTCAATACTAGGCAGGTCTCCTGGCTCGGGGATCATCCTACTCTTCTGCCTTCCCAAAATAATTCAGTGGCTTTAGAATTTCGTACTCCCATACAGTAGCGGGGGCTGCGAAGGCATTAGACCTTCTTCCCTATTAATCCGTTGTCTAAAACGGAACCTGATATTGCATATGATTAAGTTGTGTATTGATAAACGCTTAACAACTAGCGAGAATCTCTATCACTATCATACAATAACAAACACTATAATTCAAAGACTATTTTTTGTCCTGCCTTAAGTTCTGCCTCAGGCGATGCGGCTATCACGTCTTCTTGCCCAAGACCTTCAAGCACTTCTACCCATTCGCCCGACTGAATACCCAGCGTTATTCTACGCTGCGCGGCAAGTCCTTTTTCCACTACAAAAACATAATAGCCATCCCCATCTTCCATCACAGCAGATGACGGAATGGTAAGTGCCCCTTCCTTTACCGTTTTAACGATGGTTACTTCTATTGGCAAACCCGGTCTGAGCTGAGCTTGATGACTGGTCACTGAAATGGTCACAGGCAGTCTCTTTTGAAGCACGCCAAGGCTTGATGCGGTTTCTTTTGCCGCTGGCGCCAGCTGGGTTACCTTGCCGCTAATCGTTTCACCCGGTAGGTAGCTGGCAGTCATGCGCACGTCATCGCCTTCGTTAAGGTTGCCTATCTCGTCTGCTAAAATGTCCACGTCAACTTTTACTTTACTTGGGTCTCCAATAATCATAACTGGCGTGCCTGCTGTAATCATAGCTGCTTCGTCTACCAGCTTTTCCATGACAATCCCCTTGAGTGGTGAAGCAATGTTGAGCAAGGACTGTTCTAGCATAAGTTGCTCTCTATACGTTAGCACTTGGTCAAGTTGTGCTTGGTTAAGCTGCTTTTGGTAACTGGACAGACCTTTTGCCAATTGCTTGTAATTGAGTTCTAGACCCTTCACTTGGCTTTCGGCCTGTGCCAGCTGATCCTTAGCGGTTTTTAGCTCGGATTCGCTCACGGCGCCGCTATTGTAGAGCTGCTGTACATCGCTTAAATAGCGGGACGCTACGTCTCTTTGACGTTTGGCCTCACTGATTTGGAGACTCATTGTATCTTTTTGATTGGCATAGTCCCCTAGTTTAGCGCTTTCAAGCTGTGCTTTTGCAGCCGCTATTTTGGCATTTGCATCCTCTAACTTTAACGCCGCCGCCGAATCTTCCAACTTTACAAGCACTTCGCCAAAGGTCACCGAATCGCCTAATTGCTTCATAAGCTTCTGCACCTTGCCACTACGCTCCGAATAAACCTTCAAAGTCTTCTCATAGCCGATGCTGCCCGTTTCCTCTGCAGTTTCTTCCAGTGTTTTTAATACGGGCTTAACCGCCTTAACAGCTAAAGGCTGGTTTCCCGCATAAACCATGTAACCGACTATAAGGACTGCCAGCCCTATGCCTAGCCCAAGTCCAAGCTTTTTAAATTTCACAGGTCATTCCCCCTAATCGATGCTTTTCAGGACAGCAATCATGTCCAGATTACGAATTTTTTTCTTCAACCACATATTAGATACCCATGTGAATACCAAACTCATGCCTATGGCATACAGATAGCTTTTAAAACCAATAGAAAACTGGAAGGAATAATTGTCCGTTTCATACATAGTAGACATCATTTGCCCCAATAAATAGCCCATCGGTAGACCTAACACAATGGCAAAAGCCGACAAAATATAATTCTCGTAAAAAATAATCTTTTCCAGTTCTTTTTCACGAAGTCCCAGCACTTTAAGACTCGCCAGTTCCCTTTGACGCTCAAAAATACTGATAGTCGCTACGTTGTAAATAACTGCGACGGACAACACCCCTGAAAGGAAAATCATAACACTCAGAGAAGCAGTCATCAGTTCCATATTTTTCTCAAGATTTTTGAGTGAGTCTAGCTTGGTTACTACACTGCTCACGTTTTTGTAGTCTTTCAGAATGGCTTTTACGCGCTCTGCATTCTCAGGGCGGTCGACTGTGAGCACAAAGGAATTGGCAACCCGTCCTTCTTTTAATAAAGCCTCGGCCTGATTAAAGCTGCAAAATGCACTCATACCTACGTATTGGAAAACCGTCTTTGAAAGTCTGACCTGCTGCTCTTTTTTCCCAGTAATTAAGGGTTTGACCTTAAAATTGTCCCCTTCTGCCAAATTGAGCTGCTGAGCAAGTTTTTCAGGCATCATAAGTCCCGTTGGGCTTAATGGCACCACCTGTCCTTCTTTATTACTCAGCCTAAAAAGTTGAGCATTGGGAACCATCGCGGTCAGCGCAACGGTCTTTTCTTTTTTGCCCTGTTTCATGGTAACGCCCAGTTCTAAAAGCGGTTCCATTTGAGTCACGTGGTCTAGACCTGAAATCGTTTTCCAGTCCCGCTCTGGAATGAGCGTGCTCGTATTGACCTTAAGGTCATAATTTTGAATGGTTTCATATTGATTGACCACCAGTGCATTGACGGTGTCCATCATCCCGAAGGTCACTACTAGCAGCGATGTGCCAAACATAATACCCACAGCCGTCATAACATTACGGCGTTTGTGGCGGAATATATTTCTGAAAATCATACGCCACAGGAAGTTGAGCTTGTTCCAGAAACCCGTCATACTTTCCAGCCAAATAGACTTCCCTCGCGGTGGCGCTTTAGGGCGCATAGCTTCGGTAGGACTCAGCTTAAATGCCTTTTTACAAGCTTGATAACTGGCTATCAAACAAAATCCCGTCGTCATGAGTATGGCTGGTACCAATAGTTCTGGATAAAGCTGATTATGCATGAGTGGTAAATGGAAATACGAGTTTTCCAGTTCTGTCATCCAGCCACCTAAAAACAGGCCAAATACCGAACCGAGCGCACTGCCTAAAATACTAACCAAAATGCCATAGCTCAAATAGTGCCAGAGCACTTGAAAATCAGAGAATCCAAATGCTTTTAGCACACCTATCAAGGTGCGTTGGTGCTCAACCATCCTGCCCATCATCAGGTAAATAATAATGGCGGCTACCATCATAAATACGGCTGGAAAACCACCGGAAACGGACTTAAGTCCCTTAAGTTCCTCATTTAACATGGCATAGCTAAGCTGATCTTTGCGTTCATAAGTACTTAACACCCCATAGGGGTCAAAATTATCTTCAATTTTCTTTTTTAGCAGGGCATAGTCCGTGTCTGGTGCACAGCGGAGCAATACCTCGTTGTAACTCTGATCATAGCCAAAAACGCGCTGGGCGTAGAGTTCCGGCAAGTAAGCCACCCCAAAGTGAATTGGGTCTGGCATGAGTTCGCTACCGTCCTTGAGAGCGTATACGTATTCCGGAGACCTACATGTCCCAACCACGGTCAAGGCTATAGGGCGTCCTTTCCAGTATACCGTTATCTCGTCGCCCGTTTTAAAACCATTGGTCTTAAAAAAGATTTCTTCAAGTAAGCACTCCGCTTTGTCAGACTGGACGTAACGTCCACTGGTGACCCAAACTTGGTTTAAAACCTTCGGATCATTAGAGTCTGGTAAACTCACCAGTCGTGCAGTGACCGTCTCACCACGTATGAAAGCGGTCAGTTCCTCTGTAATACGCCCCTGAGCACTGCGTACACCGGGGTACTCCTCAAAAGTTTTTACTTTTGCAGCAGGCATTTTGCCTAGACGTACCCAATAATCCGCAAATTGATATTTATTAAAATAAGCCTGACTGGCACCATCTAGGTTTAGAAATGTCGCGTTAATACCCGTGTATAAAGCAACCCCTAAGGATACAATCAGAATTAAAGAAATAAATTGGCCTTTTGCCTCCAACAAGTCCCGCCATATTTTTCGTATCAGTATTGACATTACCACTCAATCCTTTCAGGAGGCAACGGGTTTTCATTGATTTGCACCTCAGCAACCCGACCGCTATGAACGCGAATCACTTTGTCTGCCATTTGCGCAATCGCCGCGTTATGGGTAATGACTATCAACGTTTTGTTCAACTTTTGATTGGCCTCTTGCAGCGTTTTTAGTACTTGTATGCCAGTCTCGTAGTCTAGTGCGCCTGTCGGTTCATCACAGAGTAACAGGTCTGGGTTTTTAACCAGTGCCCTAGCTATAGCAACACGTTGTTGCTCACCTCCGGACATTTGAGAAGGAAAGTTATTCAAACGTTCACCCAGTCCTACTTCTTTTAGCACTTCCACTGGGTCCAAACCGTGCTCAGCTATTTCCGTTACCAACTTTACATTTTCAAGCGCGGTTAAATTCGGCATCAGATTGTAAAACTGAAATACGAAGCCAATGGCGCTCCGTCTGTAGTTGGTAAGTTCCTTATCATTCATTTTGTCCACTTGTTGACCGGACACCAAAACACTGCCACTACTGGCCTTGTCCATGCCCCCTAATATGTTGAGCAAGGTACTCTTCCCAGAACCGCTTGGCCCCAAAATAACCACAAACTCACCTTCATTCACGTCAAAACTCATTTCCTGAGCCGCGTGAACGACCACTTCCCCCATTTGATAGTTTTTCGATAGGCGCTTAACCTCTATAAAAGCACTCATGCTAAACCATTCCTCTCACAATCACTTCACCCTTCTGCTCAAGCGCTTCTAATTTATTGTAAAGCTCTCTTAAGTCCCCTAATAAAAAGCTAGGGTCCCCAGCCGATGGCAATACTTTTAGTTCCTCCATAAAGTATTGCTGCCTTCTATGAGACATATTCCTATAGACAAATTCCCTGTCGGGTTCTTCTAATGCCTGTAATATGGACATGATTTGATGGTCATGGCATTCTCTAAGCAGGCGCTGGAAGCTTACATCGTCTAATTTTAGAAGACCGTCTGTCATGCGTTTAAGTTCCTGCGAAGACCAGTCATCGTCTTGAGGGCTTCCTTGACCCTGTAGGTCTTTTTCCCAGAACTGCTGCTCCATACGGTGAATAAACTGATCCACACGCTGGTGCTCGTCCTCAGGATAGTCTATACCCAATTGATTGGCTACCTCTTGGCCCAAATCTTTAAAAAGCGTTCTGGCATTGTATAACGCGCTCCAAAGACCCTGCTCGTCCTGAGTCGCGTAACAGCTTCTGAGCTGACGCCAAAGTCCTTCATTCAAATAGTGCCTGTAATACTTCCCATATTTGCCGCAGCTTAGCTTAAAGTCTGTGTTAAACCCAATATGCCAAGTCACCATAAGGTCCAGCATGTCCCAAACGTGATGGTTAAACATATGCAGCGCAAAAGGCCACTCATCTCGCCAGAGGCCTTTTACCACATATGGACAAACCCAGTTAAATTCGTTACAGCAATTCTCAAATTCTTGGACGCTAGGCCGTTTAACCCAGTAGTCCTTGTCGCTCGGCTCTGGTAATTTAGGAATCAGATTGTCTTTGTCTAATAAAATGACCGTTTGACTGTCTAAATCGACGTATTCCATGACTTGTTCAATAAGCATTAGCGTCAGATCAATTCTATTGCCGTCCATAAATTGCATGAGATATGTAAAACTGCCGTCCTCAGGGTCTGGCGGCAACACCATGAGCTTGGGCATTTGCAAAATAACCCGCTCACCAAATAGGTCTATCCAGCTGTGGTCACTTAAAAAGCTGTCCATTTCACTGACAAAATAGACAATGTCAAAGTCCTGATACATGTCTTTTGGAGCACTTGGATTGGCTCTGGAACCATTGAGCACCACTGCGCGTATACGTTTATCTGCTTTTGCGGTATTGATAATTAGGTTCCACATTTCCTGTTCCTGTCTCATTAAATTCACCGTCCTCAGGCATATGTCTTATTGTATTTATAACCATTCTCAATCGTTCTCATTTACCTAATTATCTGCTTTTTTGCGTAGAATATCAACAACAAAAAGCTGTCGACATTTCATTGGTAGAATTATCGGACAGCTCGTAATTTTATTTTATTGATTATTAACTACAACCCAACCTTTTGGCTGCGTCGCTCCATAAGGATAACATCCATCCAGCCTATTTTCTGCATTTGCGCCAGCCGCTCTCGCCTCCCTACAATTTTAAAGCCACAAGCCTCATGGAGTGCAATGCTGCCCTGATTGTCAGCTATAATACCAGACTGGAGCGTCCAATAGCCTGCTTCCTCAGAAGCCTCTACAAGGCTTGTCAGCAATTGCTTGCCAAGACCTTGTCCTCTATAAGCTTCTCTAACATAAACACTAACCTCAGCCACTCCTGCATATACACAGCGAGATGAAGTTGGACTAAGCGCTGCAAATCCAATGATTTGTTCAGGTTCGTTGGGATCAAAGGCTACTAACCGACAAGCTTTTACGTGTCCACTGTCCCATACATCCCAAGTCGGAACTTCTGTTTGAAAAGTTGCAAGTCTCGTCTGTATGCCTTCATAATAAACAGTCGCTACACCTAGCCAGTCCTCTGATCTCATGTTTCTTGTAATCACATCCATATTAGTCACACCTTTCTGTTTAAATGATAGCTTATCCCATAAACATATTGAACAGATTGTACACATATCCTGCCACAACAGCGCCTATAAAAATGTAGAGCAAATAGAGGCCGACTGCCTTTTTCTTCATTATGGTCATGATACCTGCAATAGCACCTAAACTTGTGCCCGGGCCAGTAATCATAAAGGCCAGCAGTACACCACCGCTGGCGCCCCCTGCTAAAAGTGTGTTAATTAGCGGTAAAGAAGAACTGCCACTGATATAAAGCGGTATGCCAAGAAGTGCCGCAATAGGAACTGCAAATAAGTTATTTGAACCGAATAGGCTGGTAATGATTTCAGTAGGCACAAATTGATTAATCCAATAAGCCACCGCCGCAAAAACTGAAAAGTAGATGAGAACCTGTTTCAAACCCACGTTGACGACTGTGCTAAAGAGTGCCTTCAACTTATAAGGGTCTTTAGGTGGCTCCCCTGTACAACAACCGCCACTAGCCGCTGCAAATACATAATTCGGCTCCGACTGAATAAAGCGCGCTTGACCTGCCAGCCAAGTAGTTTTGCTTTCAATATAATAAGTGATTCCACCAGCTGCAAGGCCTATTACGATAGACGCAACCATGAGTGCCATGGCAAAGCGCAAACTAACCACACCAGAAAGTAAAATGAAAAAATCTGGGCTCATGAGTGGTGATGAGGTGAGAAAAGCCATAATTGGTCCCCAAGGCAGTACAGTGGTCATCATCGCCACAACAACTGCCATGGTGCCACAGGCACAAAATGGTGTAAAAGCTCCAAAAGCAACACTGCTGGGTATAGAAGCACCTGACGATTTGGTTAAGCGCTGTTTGAGCTTTTCAGGGTCTAGGTACACGCGAATGACTGAGGCGGTCGAAATGCCTATAAACAGCCAAAGGGCATTATGCTTCAAGGTTTGAACCACATATAACAAAGTGTTTATTAAGAGTTCCATAAAGATTTCTCCTTTGTAATTGTAACGCTAGAGACAACATTTAGAGTCCGATAGAGCTTGATTAAGCATTTCCAGACTTTCAAGCACAGTACTCCGCTTCTCCTCTGGAATGCTCGTTAAGACACGCTCATAATACCGCAACATGGTTTGCTCGGTTTGCTCATAAGCTTTCTGTCCCGTTTCTGTTAGTGCTATGGCGACGTAACGCCTGTCGCTTTGAGGTTCACGCTTGACTAGCTCTGATTCGACTAGTTGATTAACGGTACGGCTCATAGTACTTTTGTCCAGCATGAGCAGCTCTGCTAACTCGTTAAGCGACATAGCGCCTGCACGACCTATTTCTACAACGGCATGACACTGGGTTATGCTGAGCTGACAGCATGACGCTTCGTTCTTTTCTAAAACACCTAATAACCTAACCATTTGACGAATCGATTCTCTCAAATTGGGTTGTACTTGTTTTAACATGAGTTTGCCTCCTTAAGAATCCTATAGGGTACTGCATTCGAATGCTTTTCTATAATTGAATCATAACACTAACTGTTGTATTATACAACAGTTGTTTTTAACAACTTTTTTCGTTCTAAGATTTGCATTTATACCGTTGGGTAAATATTTATTAGTTATTAAAAACTACTCAAGGAGGGATACATATGAATTCTTTAAAAGGTACAAAAACTGCTGAAAATCTACTTAAAGCTTTTGCTGGCGAATCACAGGCTAGAAATCGATACACATTTTACGCCTCAGTTGCCGACAAGGAAGGTTTCAAGCAAATCAAAAACCTATTTTTGGAAACCGCAGAAAATGAAAAAGAACACGCCAAACGCTTCTACAAGCTATTACTGGAAGGTTTTAAAGGTGAAATGCCTGCTCTGATAGAAATTCAAGCGGCCTACCCCGTTGCCCAAGGTACTACTTTAGAAAATTTAATTGCTGCTGCCGATGGCGAAAACGAAGAATGGGGCACGCTTTACCCTGAATTTTGCAGCATAGCTGAATCAGAAGGCTTCCACGAAGTTGCTGCAGCCTTTAAATTCATTGCTTCCGTAGAAAAACACCACGAAGCCCGTTTCAGAAAACTTGCTGGCAATGTTAAAAATGAAGAAGTTTTTACCCGAGACACACCTGTTAAGTGGAAATGCAGTAACTGCGGTTACATACACGAAGGTACTTCTGCTCCAAATCAATGCCCTGCTTGCATCCATCCTACTGGTTACTTTGAAATTGAAGCTATAAATTATTAATGGCGTCCAAAGAAGCTAACACCAGACACACATAAAAAAAGCCGCTCATTCCTGCCATAATGGCGGTGATGAGCGGCTTTTGATTGCCATGTGTATTATAAGTTTAAGCCTTGAGATACGGTTTCAATTGATCGGGGAGGTTTTCATGTTCACAGTTAATAGTTGAGAATATTTCAACCTTATGCTCATTAGCAAAGTCTTCAGCACGTTTGACAAACGCGCTAATGTCTTGAAGATCAGCTTTAAGCACTTTGGTTAAACCATCAATATAGATTGTTTGTATATCATAATTATTAGACACGAGGCCACACAGGAACCCAAAGAATTCATCTGGGGTTTTAACTGGTGTTTCATCCATGCTAATGAAACGAAGATCATGGTGCAAATCATACATGTGTCTATGGTCATCGTCTATAAAAACAACGCTGCCGCTTGAAGCTTTTACCTTGCTGTTTGCAAGTTCGATAAGAGTTTTTGTTTTACCTGAGCCTTCTTTGCCAGCAATTAAAGTAAACATGTTATTCTCCTCCTTCAAGTTAGAAACCCGACTGAATTGACGTCACTTAATTCAAAGCTATGAAATTATTAGAATTTTCAAATTCTTCTTGCTTTATTAATTCTATATTAAGCAATTGAATCCCTCTTTTCAAGATAAATTATTTTTTTAACTCAATTTAACTTGAATTTACTCAAATTTTGGATACCAAAAAACCGGTAAAGGTTGATTAACCGGCGTCAAAGGCTCTTCGAGTCTCTGAGGATTGGTCAAATGCCATTCGTACCACTCAGGAAATTCTAAGCTTTGCTCTGAATGGACCAGTTCCACGGTACCAATGATTTTACCAAAACTCACCTCCTCTTTACGAATCTGATAAGCTGTAAAAATTGGCGCATCCTCAAGTGCTTTTGCGGCGTATACGTAAATTGTGCCACGCACGTGAGTATGTGTCGTTCTATATTCAATCACCTTTTCACCTCTAATGATGGACTCCGCATAGGGTTGTCGCACACTGATGGCTAAGATTTGATTGGACTTTGTCATGTTGGCTCTCCTTGCTGAAAAAATATTTTTATGTTTCACTATCCTTATTATACCCCAAATGTTATAATCTAAAAAACTAATCAGGAGGATTTTTTATGACTTTTCAAATAAGACCCGTGCGCGCATCCGATGCACCACAAATAAATGCTATTCGCAGGCAAATTGGGGTGTACCCAAATATGCTTAGTCTTCCCAGTGAACGACCTGAGCGAAGTGAGCGTTTTTTATCTAATTTAACAGAAAATGATCATATATTTGTTGCAGTCTCTTCCGAGGACGACAATCTAGTTTTAGGCTTGGCAGGGCTACATATTTCGCCAAGTCCACGCATGCGCCACTCCGGCAGTATTGGTCTCTCTGTTCATCAAGACCACCAGGGTAAGGGTATCGGAAAAGCACTCATGGCAACTATAGTAGATCTTTCAGACAACTGGTTGATGCTCAAAAGAATTGAACTGACTGTCTTAGATGGCAATGAACGCGCTCTGTCGCTCTATAAATCCTTCGGCTTTGAAGTGGAAGGCGTGAAGCGCGCTACCGTTGTTCGCGCTGGTGTCTATGTAGATGAAACCCTCATGGGTAGAATTAGACTTTAGAATTATTACATAAAAAAATCAGAGCCTGCGACTCAAGTCAAAGGCTCTGATTTTTTATATTGTCACTTCAATTATTTTTTAGCTTTTGATAGTTTGTTATAAGTAAACCAATAGGCACCTGCAACGAGAACCGCACCGCCAACAATATTGCCTAGTGTTACTGGCACAAGGTTATTGACTGCAAAGGTAGACCAGTTCAGGTGTGCTAGTTTCTCCGCAGTAACGCCGTGCTCCATGGCTGCTGCTACCCATTTTTCATTACTCTTAGCCAAAATACCTGCCGGAATATAGTACATGTTAGCGACGGAGTGCTCAAAACCTGAAGTAATGAACAGCCAGATTGGGAAAAATACTGCAAGAATTTTTCCTGTAATATCCTGAGCACCATAGCTCATCCAAACCGCTAAACACACCAACCAGTTACACATAACACCAAGGAAAAATGCCGAACCAAAACTTAATCCTGTTTTATACGCAGCAATTTTGATGGTCATTGCGCCGAGCACATTATCTCCACTGTTGAATAAGCCAGACTGCACCATCATGTAGGCTATGAATACAGAACCAAGGAAGTTGCCAATATAGACGAGCGTCCAATTCTTAAGCAATTTACCAAGACCAATTTTCTTCTCAAAGAGTGTAGCGACCATCATGGTATTACCTGTAAATAGTTCACCACCAGCTATGAGCACCAACATCAGACCTGTTCCAAAAATTGAACCAGCTACTGCCTTACCTAACCCGTAGGTCGTTGGCACCGCAAAAAGGTTGAAAGCTGCCATGTTTGAACCTTCCGCAGCAAAAGCAATAAACGCACCTGCTAAAAATCCTAATATTAAGAGTGCCATGCCCGATGTATTGGCTTTCTTGACACCTGCCTGTACTGTTGCTTCCGTTATTTCAGGGGGCGTTAAATAAGTCTTCATTTTTCGTTTCCTCCTTGTCTAATTTTCGCGAACCTTTTTCCATTATACATGACTCCCATCTGATTGCCATATAGAATCCTCACAAGTTTTTATAAAAGACTTCATCGCTGAGGTTAAATATTTATTCTTATGATACACGATTCCCCACTTGCGCTTTAAGGACAAAAATGGGGTAGATATATGCCATAGTGCACCACTTAGCAGTTCTTCGCGCACCAACTCTTTAGAGAGCACCGCTAGTCCTAAGTTTGCTATTGCAGCACGTTTGATACTTTCAAAGCTGTTAGACTCCCATACAATTTTCCAGTTTAGCACCTTTGTTGCCATCGCATACTCAAACAGTTCCCTAGTCCCACTGCCCATCTCACGCATCAGATAAGGCTGATTTTGTAGCGCTAGTGGATCAATCTTCTTCTTACCATAAAAGGGGTTACCTCTGCCACATACGATTACCAGCTCATCTTCTGCAAATGGCTGGGTCAACAGGTCTGTTGAATGCACGTCACCTTCTACCAACCCTATGTCTAATTCATTCCTCAAGAGCAGCTGCTCAATGTCTAGTGTATTTTTAACAACAGCTTGTATTTGTATGCCACTAGATTCTAATTGAAACCGCTTAATTTGCTCAGGTAAAAAGAGAATGCCAACACTGGCGCTGGCACCTACCCTTAAAATGCCCGTAGTTTCTACTTGAGTCATTTGAAGTGCCATGTCTGACACAAGTGCTGTAACGTGACGCGCGTAACTCAGCAGTCTTTCTCCTGCCTGAGTCCGGTATAGCCGTTTGCCCATTCTGTCAAAGAGCTTAGTGCCATAAAAACGCTCTAATTCCATAATGGCCTGACTGACCGTTGGCTGGGATATATATAATTTTTCTGAAGCTGCGGTCATACTGCCTTCATCGGCTACCGCAACAAATATTTCTAAATGTCTGAGGGTCATTTGATTCACTCCTTAAGTATCTATAGGTATTTACCTATGGTTTTTATACGTTAATTGTATTTTACACAAATGCATTACTTGCATACAATAGTTTTTGGTATTGAACGTGACATTATCTAATAAGGAGGACTCACATGCCCGAAAAGCTTTTAAAATACAGTCCTGGCGTGTTACTATGTTTTATCATAGCGGCGCTTGCATGGACCTTAGGAAAAACACTGCCCATTATAGGTGGCCCTGTCTTTGCAATACTCATAGGCATGATCATTGCCGCTATATGGCCTAACTGGCCTAGCAAGCAGCTTATTGGCTCTCGATTTGCACTGCCCGAGGGGGTCAAATTCACTTCTAAGAAGCTTCTACAGTTGTCTATTATTCTTTTGGGTTTCGAAATGAACCTGTACAGAGTCATTGAAGTAGGCAGTCAATCCCTCTGGGTGATGTGCTTTACACTGAGCACTGCCTTCCTAACTGCCTTCATACTCGGTCGTCTATTAAAGATAGGTAGTAAAATGACAATTTTAATTGGTGTTGGTACCGCTATTTGCGGCGGCTCTGCTATTGCGGCTACAGCCCCCGTTATTGAAGCCGATGACGAATCTGTAGCGCATGCCATATCAACTATCTTCTTATTTAATATTGTAGCGGTATTTCTTTTCCCTCTAATGGGGCGAATGCTTCACCTGACAGACCTCGGATTCGGTATGTGGACGGGCACAGCAGTTAATGATACGTCCTCTGTTGTCGCGACGGGCGTTGCATGGAGTGCGGCTGTTGGCAACACCACAGCGCTGACCTTTGCCACTATTGTAAAGTTAACAAGAACGTTAATGATTGTACCTATCACATTGGTACTGGCAACGGTCACTATGCGTAGCAAGGCTAACATAAACGAACTTAACAAAGAAAAAAGCGCTGAGTCTCAGCACTTTTCCTTTGTTAAAATATTCCCTTGGTTTGTTCTTGGGTTCTTACTCACAGCGCTGCTCAATACCTTCTTAGGCATACCAGCGGAAATTAGTCACAGTTTAGCACAACTCGGAAAATTTTTAATTGTCATGGCAATGTCCGCTATTGGACTAAATACCAACTTAAAAAAACTCCTTACAAATGGCCTGCGTCCTATTTTACTTGGTCTTGGCTGTTGGTTTGCAGTTGCCTCAACCTCGTTGTTGGTTCAGCACTTCATGGGACTGCTGTAAAAACTCAGCCATCGCTTGGCGCCCCGCCGCCTTTCCATGCTCGTAGTCTGCATTGAGCAGCTCTAAGTCTTTGGTAAGTCGTTTGGTTTTAAACGCATCTGGTGGGTTAATTTCCATAACAGATATTCTAGAAGGTGGGTTTCGCATAAAGGCCAAAGACTTGGCATATACTTGAGGTCTCGCCTGAACGGCCTCTATCACGGCTGGGTAATCTTTTAAGAAAGAATGACTCATCAATCTGTTGAGTGGCTTTTCCTTCATTTCAAAAGACTTTGGTCTAGAGCGAATGACCACGATTCGGTCCGCGCCTCGGCGAAAAGCTTCTTCGACAGGTACTGGCGCTGCCAAGCCACCGTCAACGTAAACGGCATCCCCTATTTTGACCTGATTCCGGTATAAAATAGGAAGCGCACTAGAGGCCTTCGTAATTTCCTCAAGGTTCTCAGCGACTGGCTCTAAGAAAACAGCCTTGCCAGTCTGAGCATCCGTCACGCCGACTAAAAACTCGTGCTGTCCCTCACATATCTTTTCTAGGTCCAGTCTAAGGTCGCGAATACTGACTTCCCAAAGCCAATCTAGGTCCACTAAGTGACCGCCTTTAAAGAATTTCTTCCAACTGATAAAGTCTTCTCCAATGGAATACTCAGTGAAGATTTTGTAGTTTCTCTTGTGCTGACCTGCCACATAGGCCGCTAATGCCGTAGAACCGGCGGACACGCCTATAAAGAGGTCGAAGGGGTTGAAATCGGCTTCCATGAATGCGTCCATAACACCTGTCGCAAATATGCCGCGCATAGCGCCACCTTCAACGACGAGTGCCGTCTTGCCCCGTTTAGTTTCTGTCATTTGTAACACCTCACAGTCTAATTGCCGAGGAATAGATATTCGAAAAATTCCTCAGCTCATCGTTTCCATTATACGCCTTTTTGGGGCTAAAATGAAAAAAATCGGCTTCCTCGAAATGAGAAAACCGATTTATAAACACGATAAAGCTTTATGAGATTATTTCTTTTTGAAGTAGTTGATTGGCTTACCAACCCAAAGAAATTCGTAACCAAATTGTGAGTTAACAACGTTCGCTCCTGAAAGGTAGAATGAAAGGATTGAAATAATCAATTCAGACCAAGCAGCAATTTCGTGCATGAATTCAGGCATGAAACCAAGTGTGCTACCTGCAAGACCAATGAATAAGAAGTTGATCATGAAGAAGATTGAGAATAAAACTTTGTTGGTTACAGTTGCGCCAAGTGTCATGAAGATTGTGAAGATTAAGTAGCCTAGGAATGCAAAACCAAGTTGCTTAGGGTCGATTGCGTCCATAGCTGCTTGACCGAAAATGCCAAGCTTCATCATCCAGCTCATTGCTACTGCCATCCAGAAGAATGCGTAACCGCCGAATGCTGTACCACCAAATGCGTTTTCCTTTTTGAAGTCTAAAATACTAGCGAATAATTGCGCGAATGCACCAAGGAAAATCGCCCATGGCAATACATAAGAAACGCCTGTTGTAATGCCAAGTTTTTGTGTAGATGCGACAAGTGTGACAAGTGCAAGACCTAGTAATCCTAATGCGCTTGGGTCACCTGTTTTAACGCTAACGTATTGTTTTTCGTTACTCATGTTTTTTGTTGGATTTCCGACATTCTGACTATCGAAAACCACTACCTCCCTCATAAAATTTTATGCGCTGTTGTCAGACACATATGAAAAAATTATATCAACCCGACCTATTGAAGTCAACAAATGCTTTTATAAATCTAAGAAAATTCTAATCAATTATTACTTTTAGTTCATTTTTAAAGGAGGCCCCTATGACTATTTTTAAACCAAAACTACTAACCACTCTCAAAGACTACTCAAAAGAGCAGTTCTTATCCGATGTCACTGCCGGCATTATCGTCGCTATTATTGCACTGCCCCTGTCCATAGCACTGGCAATTGCGTCCGGTGTATCCCCTGAAAAAGGCCTGCACACTGCCATTATCGCTGGTTTTCTGATTTCACTACTCGGTGGCAGCCGTGTTCAGATAGGCGGTCCTACAGGTGCCTTCATGGTCATTGTCTACGGTATTGTGACTAAATACGGCCTCGACGGCCTCATTATGGCAACCATGATGGGCGGTTTTATGATGGTGCTCATGGGGCTTTTCCGCCTTGGCAGTGTCATTAAATTCATTCCCTACCCTATCACAACCGGCTTTACCAGCGGTATTGCCCTGACTATCTTTTCCTCTCAGATTAAAGATTTCTTAGGCCTTAAAATTGAAACGGTTCCCGCTGAATTCCTTGAAAAATGGGCTTCTTATGGGGAAGCCATTGGTTCTTTGCATTTACCAACGCTCATGATAGGGCTACTCGCCCTTGCCATTATTGTGCTCTGGCCTAAAAAGCTGAAGGTTCCCGGTTCTTTAATTGCGCTGATTGTAACCACGTTGATTGTTCAGCTGCTTGGCCTTGATGTGGCAACCATCGGCTCAAAGTTTGGTCAGCTCTCTTCAGCACTCCCTGTGCCTAAACTGCCAGCCTTTAGCTTAGATAAAATGATGCTACTCATTGGCCCTGCTTTTACGATTGCACTTTTAGGGTCTATAGAATCTCTGCTTTCTGCAGTTGTTGCTGATGGTATGATTGGTGGCAAGCACCGTTCTAATACGGAGTTGATTGGTCAGGGTATTGCCAACATGGTCTCTGGACTTTTTGGGGGTATTCCAGCAACTGGGGCGATTGCTAGAACGGTTGCCAATATTAAAAATGGAGGCCGTACGCCAATTGCCGGTATGGTTCATGCGATTGTCCTGCTCCTCATTATGGTCTTGTTCATGCCCCTCGCTCAAATGGTTCCCCTCTCTGCACTGGCTGCTATTTTGATTGTTGTGGCCTATAATATGAGTGAATGGCGAGAATTTCTTGCGCTGCTCCGTTCTCCGAAAAGTGACGTAGCGGTACTCTTAATTACTTTCTTTATAACGGTATTAGTAGACCTTGTTAAAGCGATTGAAGTTGGTATGGTCTTAGCATCACTGCTCTTTATGAAGCGCATGTCTGACGTTACTGAAGTCAATGAACTCACCCGAGATGCCGCTGAAGAAGATGACAGTTACACCCCATCTTTCGACAGGTCTTTACTTGAATACCTGCCTAAGTCTTCTGACCACATTCAAGTATACGAAATAAACGGGCCTCTTTTCTTTGGCGCTGCAGATAAGTTCCTCGATGCAATTAATGAAGTAGATGGCAAAACGAAGATTATTATACTCAGACTAAGAAATGTACCTGCAATGGACGCGACTGCACTTCATGCGCTTAAGCGCTTCTATAAAGTTTGTAGTCACTATAAGATCAAGTTAATGATTTCTGGTCTCAAGGAGCAGCCTTACGAAGTTCTTGCGCATTCAGAACTATTTGATCTCATTGGCAAAGAAAGTCTCTTTGAAAAGTTTGAAGATGCGCTTACCCGAGCTATTGAACTTGAGGGTCTAGAAAGTACTGCAAAAGTACAGTAATTGCGTATTGAGAAGGTTTAAACACATAACAAAAGCCCTCGAATCTTCGAGGGCTTTGATATTTTTCGCTATTATTCAGTTGGTTCAATTTCTTTTTGATATTCATCAATGTATGAGCTTAGAACACTTGCTAAACCTACAAATTCACAACCATAGAAGAAGCGCTGTTCAACGTTTTCTTTGCGGATAATCTTGAGCACACCGAAGAAATGTTTCTCATCATCAATGGTGATGTGCGCATTAAAGTAGTAATTTAGCGGCAATTCATGGGATGCCTCAAAACCTATGCCCGTCTTTGAGATATTTTGTACAACAATACTCTCGTTGAGGTCTTCCAATACCTCATGATCCTGACGGTATAAGGATTCTATTTTTAAACTAATGTTGACGGGAAGCCTTTTCGAATGTCTTAAGTCTTGCATTCTTATCACCTCATCATAGTATTTACTTCGTCCTATTATATCATATCAATCTGGGTATTGCTGTTTAATCTCTTTCATTTTGTCTATGTTCTCAAAAAGTAACTTGACTAACTTAGGATCAAACATTTTACCAGACTGCTCCTGCATAAAGTCCATGATATCTGCTTCTGCCCACGCGTCTTTGTAAACCCGTTTATGTCCAAGGGCGTCAAAGACATCTGCCACCGAAGTAATTCTACCTAATAGGTGAATTTCTTCCTGTGATAAGCCATTTGGATAACCAGTGCCATCCCAGCGTTCGTGGTGTTGCATCGCTATGGTTGCCGCGGTTTTCATGATTTTTCGACTTGACTGCTTCAAAATTTCAAAGCCTATTTGGGTATGGCTTTTTATAACCTCAAACTCCTCTGGTGTCAATTTACCAGGTTTATTTAATATATGATCCGGAATACCTATTTTACCGATGTCATGCATTGGAGAGGCCAAACGGAGTATTTCAGCTTCATCTTCAGAGAAACCAGCTAATACAGCTAATAAATAAGAGTACTCAGCCACACGTCTTACGTGATTTGCAGTTTCTTTAGAGCGGGTCTCTACAATCTCACCGAGGGTAAAGATTACCTCCCGCTGCGTGTCTACAACCTCAATGTTGAGGAAGATATTATCAAAGCCTATGGCTAAATTAGATGAAAACGTTTGAAGTAAATAGCGATCAAATTCATTTAAAATACGATTGCCTTCAACATAAAATAACATTTCATAACGATTCATCGCATCGTATTTTACCAGAAACTTATCATCTACAAAACAACACTCTCTCATGCCAAAATGCTGCACATGCTCCTGAATAAATGCATTTGCTTCCGTTAATTCAACGCTGAGACCCACGTGGTTAATGTAATCCCCTACCGCAGCAATAACCTCTATGCTTTCCATATTTTTAAACCCAATAAACCCTGAACCTGCAAAATTGTTCCTATCTGGGTCTATACTGAGGAGCTCAATAACATGTTCTAACGCGACTTCAGAAAAACGTTGAACAGACTGCTCTCCAAAAAGCGCCCTTGTAGAACGAACAATATGCTCAAGTCCAATACGATTATACTCAATGGTCTTCATGTCCTTAAATGAACGAAGAGAAGCAATCATAGAAGTATATAATTTTTGAACCGTCAACTCTGTTTTAGATTTATAGTCATTGATATCATAGTGGCGAATAACATCTTCTTCAGGCGCCTGTCCAGGCTGTCCGGTTCTGAGTATGATTCTGACAAACGGATTGTTCAGTTCTTCACGAATGCGCTTAACGACCTCTAGTCCACTGTTATCCCGCTCCATGACAACATCTAATAAAAGGATGGCAACGTCTGGATTTTCCCTCATCAATTCGATGGTCTCTGCGCCAGAATAAGCACTAATCAACTGTAGCTTACGACCATCATATTCAAATTTTTTCAACACCATCTTTGTCATGGCATGAACTTCTTCTTCATCATCGGCAATTATGATTTTCCAATTGCCTTGACCAGTAAAGCTAGGTTTTTCAGCACCTGCAACGATGGGCTTTTCTATGGATTCTTCATTTGCGAATAATAAGTCATCGTTCACTGTGGTTCCTCCCAATTTATCGTAAAAAGGTTCTAATTTTTTATTAAATACCCAGAGTTAGACCTCATAAGCAAAAAAGCCTACTCGAAAATTCGAGCAGGCCATTTTTTAGGGCCTCTATGGACAGAATACCCTATTTGAGCGTAACAATCAATTCTCC
>JBGSUZ010000538.1:0-2369 GCA_041753235.1 Acidaminobacteraceae bacterium | reverse complement strand
AGTTTTTCGGAGTTTTTGTTCAAAAAAGTACCTTTTTGAGAGTGTTTAGTAATAGTATTTGATGAATAAAACGGCATTTACCCTTGCAAGGGCAATTGGTTCACGGAAACGGAAGTTAGTTTTTCAATCAACCTATTCCTTTGTCATGGAAGTTCGCGGTGCGTTACGTGAAATAAGTCATAAATTACTTGGACAAATAAAAAGACCAACAGCAGGTGATCTAATATCGGGCATGTTGCTTTTCAATTTCTTTAGGTTCTGGGATACGAATACCTTCTTCAAGAGCGATTTCGAACCATGCTTTTTTTGCATCAGCACCCATTTGAAGAACATCTTCAAGTGAATCGCCACAAGTAAAGCAGCCTTTCAAATCGGTATATTCAATAAGAAAAGTACCATCATCATCTTCAGTAATTGTATAGGGATATTTTAAAGATAAATAGAAATCAAGATAGTTTATCATTGGGCACCTCCATTACCTAGTAGTAAGTTCATCAATAACAGAAACAACTAATTTTACATAAACGACACTAACTGGTTTTTGTTTAGGAACTGTTAATATATAATGGTCTAATAGAATTGTTTGTATAGTTTCAAAACGTATATTAGTTGGGTTATTGCGGATTTTATCAATTAGTTTATCTTTTTTAGTCATAAAATCCCTCCTAACAATATTTTATATGGTTCCAAATATGGTGTCAAATCATTAGAGAGACATATTGAATTTGACCTAGTCCAACTAATTCCAATCTCACAGACATATTTCTTTGTCACTAAGGATTGCGGAGAAGCGTGCAATCTTCGCGCCAACTGCCCTTACAATCAGTCAAAGAACGTCGTGAACTCAATCTGCATTATATGACATTTTATGGATTCCTAGGTAGTCTTTAATGGCAACATCTTTAACCACTTTGGGATTTCGTCATTGTCATCTTCAAGTCCAAAAAGATGAAGTTCAAGTGCTTCTTTAGTATTATTGAGAGTTTCAATATCCGTATCCCCATAATAAAAACAACCATAAGTCTTTTAGGCCCTCAAAAATATACTAAAAACAAAGGAGTGACATAAATGCCATTGGAAAACGTAACACAACCACCAATCATTCAAATTAACGAAACACTCAGACTTAAAGCCTATGACGGACATCACGATTTCGCACTGTCTTGGTATCAAGATCCAGTAGTTTACTATAATTCAGAAGGTATTACAGATCCAAACCTTATTCCTAATATGGCGTATTTAAATCGCATGTATACCTATTTGAACAAAGTAGGTGAACTGTACTTTATTGAAGTGCTTGAAAATGGTATCTACAAGCCCGTAGGCGACACAGCAGTGAAGTCAGAGAACCCGCCCATCGCCATAGGAAAAGCGCGTTACAGGGGACAGGGTATTGGCAAACTTGTCCTTAAGGCAGTGCTCAAACGAGCAAAAGAAGCTGGTATTCCCAAAATAACCGGTACGATTGTTTACGATTATAATGAAGCTTCAAAGAAGTTACACGAATCGTTAGGGTACAAGCAAGTGGACAAAAAAGGCAACGAATTGATATATGAACTAGACTTGAACGAATTTGAGGCAGAATAATGACAGTACAGCCTTTAACGACCATCTACTTTGTTCGACACGCTAAGGTAAGTTACATTCCAGATGAGCAACTGCGCCCCTTATCAGAAGAAGGCATGAGACAAGCTGAAGCGATGAAGACGCTATTTTCTAATATTGCAATAGACCATGTAATATCCAGTCCCTATCAACGGGCTATCGACACCATTTCAGGTGTTGCAGCGATGAATGGACTTCCTATAAAAACTAAGAACAATCTAAGAGAACGTCAAATTACAGACGGTCCTATTAAAGACTTTGAAAGCTTTACCGAACGCCAGTGGCAAGACAGAGACTATAAACTGCAAAACGGCGAATCGTTAAACGAAGTACAAAAAAGAGCGACGCAAGCCGTTGAAGACATTCTTAAATCTCACCAGGACAAAACGATAATGATTGGTACCCACGGTACGTTTTTGTCTGCCATTCTCAACTATTACGATTCAACTTTTGGTTATGAACAGTGGCAGAAAATGCGCATGCCAGCGGTATACAAAATGGTATTTAGCAACACTACCTTTATAAGCTATGAGGCGGTGACTATATGATAAAAGCCATTTGTTTTGACCTCTTCTTTACTTTGGTAGAGCCAAGTTACAGCAATAATATGTTAGAAAACGAGAATTTTCTGCTCGGTCTTACACAGGAAGAATGGGAAAGTTATGCAGAAGAGGAAACCCAATATGAAACACGTGCCACAGGGCAAATCAAGGACCCAGAACAAATCATTTCTAATATATTGAAGCAGTTAGGAAAGTCTGTAG
>JBGSUZ010000537.1:0-5909 GCA_041753235.1 Acidaminobacteraceae bacterium | reverse complement strand
TGTGATGTCACATAAAGCATTAAACTCACAAAAAAAGCGACTCCATAATTTGCCGTCGTTACCCGATAGCGATTATAGTTGCCGCCTTCTGTGATTTTAAATAACCATGCAATAGATGCACTTGATAGAATTGCTAAACCTAATGATACCATATGCTGATTCCCCCTTCGCAGATAAGCGAATCATAGCATAATAGTGCCAGCTTTCACAAGTGATATTTTAGTCTAATTTAGACACCTGAGTACTACTTTCCAAACTTGTTTTTAGACAGTGCCAACCCAAAGTACCACATTTAACCCGCGCCGGCATCTTAGAAAGGTGCTCAAAGAGCACTGCATCGCCTAGTTGGTCTGCTTCTTGCGCTTCTAATGTTTCTCCCCTAATCATTCTAAAAAACGCGTTCATTTGCTGCTCAACCAGTGCCAGTGGCTGTCCTTTTATTTGGTCAATCATAATTGACATGGACGCCTGACTAATGGCACAGCCATTACCTGCATATGAAGCATTTTTAACAATGTCATTTTCAAGTTCTAAGAACAGGGTCAAATCGTCTCCGCAATTGGGGTTATGCCCTCTTTCTGCCTGAGTTGCACCGCTTAACACATATCGATTGTGCTTGCTTTTATTGTGTTCAAGAATAACTTCTGTATACATCGCATCAGCGCTCATAGCCAAATACCTCCCGTATGGACTTAAGACCTTTTATTAAAGCATCCACATCGGACCTTTCGTTATAAATTGAAAAACTAATTCGACAACTTGCAGGAACCCCCAGATAAGCCATTAATGGCTGGCAACAATGATGCCCTGCCCGAATTGCCACGCCACGTTCGTCTAAGAGCGTTGCAACATCATGCGGGTGTATGCCGTCGACGGTAAAACTGATTAAAGCGCCTCTCTTATGACCTATTTGGGGGCCTATGACGCTGATCCAACTTAATGTGCCCATTTGTTGAAGTGCATAAGCCACTAAGTCCTGTTCGTGGGTATTGATCGTTTCTACGCCAATTTGCGCCATGTAATCAATAGCTGCCGCTAAACCAACCGCACCTGTAACGTTCTGCGTCCCAGCCTCTAACCTGTTTGGAAGTCCTGCAAAACTTGTATGCTGCTCCGTCACATATTCAATCATATCACCACCATAAAGAAATGGACTTAGTGTTTCAAGACTTTCCATTTTACCGTAGAGAACGCCTATACCCTGAGGGGCAAAAACTTTATGGCCCGAAAAAACAAAAAAGTCACAATCCCAGTCAGTTACGTTTATTGGCATGTGTCCAACAGCCTGAGCACCGTCAACTACCGTCACAGCGCCTACGTTTTTCGCTAATTGAATAAGCTTTGCAACTGGGTGTATGAGTCCATAGCCATTGGAAATAACAGGAAAGACTACCAGTGCCGTCTGTGAGTCTATCTGTTTTAAGCTTTCTTCTGTAAATTCGCCCATATTGTCTATATACAAATACCTTAAAGTCGCCCCAGTTCTTTGCGCTACCATTTGCCACGGTACAAGGTTACTGTGGTGCGAAGTAATTGCCACCACTATATTTTGTCCTTGTTTAATTTGACTCAGTCCAAAACTGTAAGCAATCAAATTCAGGGCTTCAGTTGCATTTTTTGTAAAAACGATGTTGTCTCCAGCATTAGCCCCAATAAACTGAGCTACCTTTTCCTTAGACAGACCATAGGCCTCCGTAGCTTTTACACTGCCTTTATGTGCCCCTCTGTGCGGACTGCCATTTTCATAAGCAAGTTGTTTTGAAACAGCCTCTATAACTGACTCAGGCTTATGGGTCGTTGCCGCACTATCCAAATAGATCAGACTCGGTTTAGCTGAGAATATTGGAAAATTTTCTTTAAAACGCCTCATAGCAGCCTCCTATCCACATCTGCCAGCACCAAAGCTTCTAGTGAAACATCGCCTATATTTCTAGTAATTTCTTCAAATGAAGCTTTTAACATTAATCGCTTTGCTTCTTGTTCTGAGTACCCACGGCTCATAATGTAGAATAGCGCGTCTGGGTCAACTTGACCAATACTGGCGGCGTGTTCACCAATTACATCGTCTTCCGAGCACATGAGGGCCGGAAATGAGTCAGACTTGGCGTGCTCTGAAAATAAGGTCACAAATTCCCGTTCTCTGCCCACGGATTCAGGAGCACCCCTGCTAAAGAAAAGGTTTCCACGAAATACTTTCTGAGCAGCGTCTGTCATAGCGCCTTTTACCAAAATATTTGACTCGGTCTGCTTCCCAAAATGGCTCATGGTATAGGACAGGTCTAATTTCTGACTGCCCTCTGCATAATAGGCACTTTTTATGTCTGACACACTTCTTCTGCCCATAAGTTCTGACTCATAGGAAACTGCTTTGTAGCCGCCACCCAATTGGAGTTCAACGACCTCTACTTGCCCGCCTTCGTCCACTACTGAAACGCTTGTGTCAAATACATTGGTGCTGTCTAATAGACGCTGTACTTTAACGAACTTCACCTGCGCACCGGCTTTTGCCACTATTTTAGTTTGCCCAAAATAGTTCATGCCCTGTGCCTCACCAGAACTGAGGTCTAAAATCACTTCTAACTTAGAACCTTCCTCCGCAATAATCAAGTGTTCGAGTAAGTAGTTGTGCCCTGTTTCGTTTAAGTAATAGCTTAGTTTTAAGCTTGGCATCGCATTTCTTGCCTTGGATACAATCACCTGAGCATTTGGGCTAAACCCTGAAATGTAACTTTCAATTTTTTTACCTAATGATTTTTGATGACTGCCCTGAGTGCGCCAGTAATTTTGATAAGCTTCATTACTTGGCTCTTCAAAGATTGTATTTAGTTCTTTTACAGACACTTTTGTATGAGAGCCTTCTATTGTTAAGTGCGCTTTTGCAATTGGCTGTTCAAAAATACCGTTTGGCAGTGGCGCACGCTTCCACATAGGTACGTCTAATGTGTCGAAAATCTTCTGCTCTGTTAAAATAGCGTTCATCGTTTTGCGCCTCCTAGCCTATAGTGCCTTCTAATTCTAAACTGATTAGATTGTTGAGTTCTACTGCGTATTCCAGTGGTAATTCCTTCGTAATTGGTTCTACAAAACCTCTGACAATCATCGCCTTAGCTTCTGTTTCCGGAATGCCTCGGCTCATGAGGTAGAATATGGTTTCATCGCTTATACGCCCTATTTTTGCTTCGTGTCCAATGTCTGCATACTGATTCATTATTTCAATAGTTGGCAATGTGTCTGACTTAGACTGTGGGTCTAGCATTAAAGATTCGCAGTTGACTGTTGCCTTGGCATGCAGTGCGTCTTTTGTTACTCTCAATAAGCCTCTGTAAAAAGCATGTCCGCCATCTTTTGAAATAGACTTTGAATTCACTATTGAACTGGTATTGGGCGCCATGTGTACTACTTTTGTGCCTGTGTCTAGGTACTGCCCTTTCGCTGCAAATGTAATGCCTGTAAACTCACTGCTGGCCCCTTCTCCTTTAAGAATACTCATTGGGTAAAGCATGGAAACTTTAGAGCCAAAGGAACCAGACACCCACTCAATTCGCCCGTATTTCCCGACGGTCGCTCGTTTGGTGTTTAGGTTGTACATATTTCGAGACCAGTTCTCAATGGTTGAATAACGCAGCTTGGCGTTGTCTTTAACGTATAATTCTACCGCGCCCGCATGTAAGTTTTGAACGGAGTATTTAGGTGCAGAACAACCTTCAATAAAATGAAGCGATGCACCCTCTTCCACTATAATCAATGTGTGCTCAAATTGGCCTGCGCCTTTCGCATTCAGTCTAAAATAAGACTGTAGCGGCATTTCCACTTGGACACCCTTTGGCACGTAGACAAAAGAGCCACCTGACCAAACCGCCCCATGAAGGGCTGCAAATTTATGGTCTCTTGAAGGAATAAGTTTCATAAAGTATTCTTTAACAAGTGCTTCGTGCTCCTTTAGAGCGGAGTCCATGTCTGTATAAATAACGCCTTGTGCTATTAGTGCTTCACTCATAGAATGGTAGACCACTTCCGAGTCGTACTGGGCACCAACACCAGCCAGCGACTTGCGCTCAGCTTCAGGTATACCTAGTCGTTCAAAGGTGTTTTTTATGTCCTGAGGGACGTCCGCCCAGTCAGTACTTAGTTTTGCATCTGGTTTAACGTAGTGTATTATATTTTCCACATCCAGCTCACTTAGGTCAGCACCCCACGTTGGGACGGGCTTTTCTAAGTAGATAGCCAATGACCTGAGCCGATGATCTAGCATCCATTTAGGTTCATTTTTCTCTGTCGAAATTTGTCGAATCACATCTTCTGTCAATCCTTTATCTGTTTTAAAAACGTGCCTTTCCTCATTGATCTGGTCGTATATGCCACGGTCTACATCTTCTATATAGGTCTTCTTTGCCATAACAGCCACCCCCTATACAGCCATGAGCTTGAAACTGTCATAGCCTTCAGCTTCAATGCGCTCTGCTAGTGAAAGGTCGCCACTTTCAACAATCTTACCATCTACCAATATATGTACATGGTCAGGTTTAATATACTCTAAAATTTTGCTGTAATGGGTTATGACTAAAATAGCGTTTTTCTCACTGGCAAGCTTTTGAACGGTTTCGTAAACGACCCGAATAGCGTCTATGTCTAGGCCAGAGTCGGTTTCGTCTAGAATTGCCAATTTAGGTGAGAGCATTGCCATTTGAAGGACTTCGTTCTTTTTCTTTTCGCCGCCTGAGAACCCTTGGTTTAGGTAACGGTCTTTATATGCTTCGTCCATATGAAGCCCTGCCATATGTTTTTTTATGTCCTTTTGGAATAAGGTCATGCTTGGCATGAGTCCTGAGCGTTCTTTCTGTGCTGTTCTTAAGAAATTTTCCACCGTAACGCCCGGTACTTCCTGAGGGTATTGAAACGATAAGAACAGTCCTGCTCTTGAACGCTCGTCTACCTTCATATCCAATAAGTCTTTACCCAGAAATTCTGCTGACCCACCAGTAACTTCATATGCGGGGTGTCCCATGAGCACATTGGCAAGTGTCGACTTACCTGCGCCATTGGGGCCCATGATGACGTGAATTTCACCTGCTTTTATGTCTAGGTTGAGACCTTTTAAAATTGCTTTGCCTTCTACGGTTGATTCTAGTGCTTTTACAGATAATATAGTTTCAGACATATGATGCCTCCTTAATTCATAGTAATTTAGTCGGAATTAACTAATACCATTCTAACCCTTCTTGTTGCTTAGGTCAATGCTTTTGAGAATCATTTTCATTTAATTTCAAAAAAAAAAAAGACCGACTCGTAATTGAGCCGGTCACTTTATTATTTTGTAATATGGATTGCACGGTCTTTCGACTGCCACTCCACTTTGAAGCCGAGTTTTTCTAAGTCCTTGATTTTAAAGAAGTAGTCTGAGCCGTCGTCATAAAGTGATAATTTAACAATGCCGTTTGCTGTCTCTACATTTCCAGTGCTGCCTTTGCTGTCAATGCTATAAGGCTCTTTTGTAAATAACTCTAAGTCGTCTGTGTAAAGATAAGCACTTTTGTCAAACATGACAATGTCCAGATCCTTTAAATCGCCACCAAAACCATTGTTAACGGTCATGTAAGCGTCATCAGGATAAAGGGTATAATCTTTTGGCATTAATGCCTCAAGTGCATCAAGGCTCATTGTTTTGCTCTCAGGTTTCTGAATGTTTACGGTCGCATTGTACTTAGTGAAGAACGTACCAGACATATTCATTTTGAAGTTTTCAGCAGAAGTTGGGTCTTTGTAGTCAAGTAGCATATCAAAGGATTGGCGAATGCTATTCGCATCCACAATTTCCATGTCTACTGTCATTTTAGAGTCACCAAACATTGCACTAATTTCATCGTTCATATCTTCAAGTGAAGCGTTCACTTCTTCTTTAATGCTTGAAG
>JBGSUZ010000536.1:0-2342 GCA_041753235.1 Acidaminobacteraceae bacterium | reverse complement strand
AAAACCCATTTCCCATTTTTCATACCTGTCTGGGTACTCATAGTCACACGCGTAAAAAGCCCCTAAATGGCTGTCTAAGTGATTAATTAACGTATTTCTAAAATCATATTCATTCACTAGTGTCTCACTTGTTACCTTGATATTCATACAGTCCTCCTCATATTCGAATGCATGAAATTGGCCTATTTCATGTCTATTGCCTACACTTCACTGAAAAATGAACGTAAAAAAGCCCCTTGTCTCCTAACAAAAGGGACAAGAGGCTACTCCTGCGGTACCACCCAAATTGACGCTAAAATGCGCCCACTTAACACGTACAAACATACGCTGCCAAACTAACGCATTGGCTTAACGTCGACGCCTAATCAGCACAAGGCTTTTCGGGCCGCTCTCATGAGTCCATTCACATTTTGTGCCAATACCGTACTCTCACCAACGACGGCTCTCTTTGATCGCAACAATCAGCTACTCTTCTCAATCAACGATTTAAAATTATTTTTTTAAATTGTTTTCAGTATAGTGAAATACTTTTAAGTGGTCAAGCATTTTTTTTCGGAATTTTATAAATAGTCTAAGCTTTAAGTCTGCGAATCAATTCTTCCAACTTCTCAGAAGCCTCCTGTGGATTTGAAAGAATCTCCGCCTTGAGCTGGTCAATGTCATAATTTGCAGACGGTTGAGGCCGCATATCTACTTGAGAAAAATCAAAACTGGCAATTCGCCTAGACATTTCTTGGCTCGCCATCATAATCTCATCTATTTGGCTTATCAGTGCCTCATGCCAGCGGACTTGGTACTCAAGACTGGCAATCATCATTTCAAAAGACAAATTCTCAATAGCCAAGCTTTCAGGGTGAACTTTGACTGTCTGCCATTTCTTCATATAAACCAAAGATTGGTTCAGCTGCTGAATATGCGCCGCTGTCACTTCAATAATAGTCGCCTTGTCTAGTGTGTTTAGAAATGGATATACCACAAACTTGTCTGAGCCTATCGGGTAAAGTTCCTTGGCAAGTTCTTCTTTTGCCAAGACCTTCATAGCTTCTTTACCCATTTTAGTAATGGCATATATTTTTCGAGCCTTTGGCCCCGTTCCAATTTCTTCTTTAAGGCTTATTAGCCCTTCTTTTTCTAGCTTTCCAAGGGCATAATAAATAGAACCAGACTGAATTTTAGTCCACTGATCCATTTCATTCAACTGAATAAACCGCTGAATTTCATAGCCGTGGGTAGGTTTGATATTCAGGTAGTAAAGAATTAAGGCTTTTATCATGATGGTTTCCTCGCTGTGCTTATCCAATGTTGGGTATGTGTTTTATTTAAGCATATTGCTCGGTTTGAATAAAGTCAAGTTCCAAATGTTGCTTTCGGATTTTTCTAGTCTCACAATGCCTTCCGCAAACTTGGATAGTTCAAGTTTCACGTACCACGCTTCGCTTTGAACATTTGGGCCTAATGCAATATACAAACCGCTATGTTCTGGGTAGCCATACACATAGCAAACTACCTTTCCTTTGTCCATAAAAAGCACCTGATTGGTGCCCTCATTGACACTCATTTGAACGGGAAAGTCTGGAATGCCTATAATTTTTGCAGCTTCCTTTTCTGAATAATAAGGCTGGAAATAATAAACGGTGTCCCACTCAAATGGCAATATTTCTGCCAGTTCAGCAACCGTAATGCGTTTGCCTGAAAGCTCTGGTTTTGCTTCTAACGCTTCATAAAAAAGCTTCTCGTTGACTTCCCAAATAGGTTTTGTCTGACATTTTATAAGTAAGAGGATGCCTAGTAAGCTAAGTATGATAATTATGGCAAGCTTTGAGAGTTGTTTTCTGTTCATAAGTGTGCTCCTTCTAAATACCTATCCTCACTTTATTTCCCCGTTGATTACACGCCGTAATAACCACGGTAAAACTCAAGTTGCCCTTCACGCGAAAAATCCTCAAATTCGCCCATAGCTTCCATTTTTTCTATATATTCGAAAGCTTCTTTTGCGTCTTTGCTCTCCTGTCCTTGTAAATATGCCTTAACACCTTTTATTCCTGAAGCATATAAAAGTTGAGACTCAATATAACACATAGAATCATAATCTTTAATTTTCGCTTTCCATATTAATAAAACGTCTTCAGTACAACCTATTGCAAAAAGCTGGATGCAAAGTGTTTTTAGCAGTTCATGTTCTCTCAGATTTTCTTTGTTCAATTCTTCTGTTAAAAGTTTTCGAATTATACCTACATTATTTTCAGAAGGTATTAGTCCAAATAACTTGATTACCTCATCAGCTCTATCCATGTAGATGACCTCCAACGATTCTTAGTTTGTTTTCTCCATTAACCTAAAAT
>JBGSUZ010000535.1:0-7375 GCA_041753235.1 Acidaminobacteraceae bacterium | reverse complement strand
AAGGGCAAGAATCCTTTAAGCTATACAAAAACACCCACCTGACCAACGACTACGTTGTGACAGATGGGCGCTATATAACTGGTCAAGGACAGGCTAATGCCGAATTTGCGGTTGAAGTTGCTTATCAAATGGGCGTCATTAAAGACCGCACAGCATGTGATGAAAACTTGAACTGGCTTAAGAATATAAGGTCTTAATTCCCTGCACTCTCATAAACCTTTAACCCCTGATTCCAAAACCAATTGGCAAATATAAAGAGGACTACAGCTACAATCACGGTTAGTAGCGAAGCGTGTTGATAATACGCCCTGCCCAAAAACTCACTGGCTGGTATAAACGACACGAACGCAAACGGCACAACAAAAGTCACCAACGTTCTGACCAAACCACCATACACATCTATAGGGTAGTTCGTGAAGTCTGCTAGTTGGTAGGTTACAAATAGCAGCGACATGGACTTTTTCGTCCAAAATGCCACGGAAGCAACAATCATTTTAATAGAGGTGTAAATAAACACCCCAGCAATCATGACCATGAGGTACTTGAGCCACTCAAGTGCTGTAAAGTTTAGCCCGAGTTTTGAATAGCCATATGCGAATAATCCAACACCGAGAATCAGCTCACCAAAAGCATCTGTTTGAAAACGTTCGCTAATGACCTGAAAAAGCGGGTTTAGTGGTCTAAGCAAGTACCTGTCGAAGCTACCGTCTTTTATAATATTCCGTGCTAGAATCCACAAATTGTCTGTAAATAGGTGGTCTAAGCCCCGTGGAATCTGAGCAAAGCCGTAAATAAACAAAATTTGATTATACGACCAGCCGTTGAGAACAGGAATACGCTGAAAGACTAGGTATAAAAACAAAATACTTGTAGACTGTATTATAAAGAAGGAAAATAAACCTATAAAAAAGTCAAATCGATATTCCATCAAGACTTTCAAATACTGTATTAAAAATTTCTTGTAAATTCTCAAGTACTTCATGTCAGCCTCCTTGTACCGTCAGTCTGCTGGTTGCATGTTTCCATATAACCGCGTTCATAAGCATTAAAACAGCTATCCAGCCAAGTTGCATCCCCATGCTTACCAATATACTCTGATCAAATTTATTCAGGAAAATCATAACTGGCGTATAAATCATTGACTTGAAGGGCATGAACTCAAATAACCTTTGTGCCCACTCTGGGAAAAATACCAGTGGAATAAGCGCGCCGTTTAACAGTCGAATCAGTGCCCCTTTGGTCATACCTATGCCCCACACGTTCATGGTATAGAAAGCAGCAAGCGCCAGCATAAAGTCAAAGAGAAAAACAACAATGTAACCAAGTATCATGCTGAGTGTAAACTGTATCAATATGACAGGCGACATGCTGACACCCTCTTTTAGAAATCTAAACACCATCAGCCCGATGACAGTAGGAAGCAAAAGCATAACTGCTTTAACAGCACTCTCCCCTAACTGCCTGAAAAAGACTCTTAAATGATAATTAACCGGCTTAATTAAATTCATGGCAATAGAACCGTCTTTGACTTCTCTTGCAACAAACCAAATCGTGTCTGTATCCATAAACAGCATCATGAAATTATTAAGAATAATATAGACTGTCATGTCAGTCATGGTGAATCCTTGAATCATACCACTACCACTTGCGGCGTATATGGCGCTCCACAGGTAGTAAAGTACGAAGGTCATCATGGACATACCAAAGCAAAAGGTTAAAATATCAAACTTATACTCAACCGCTTCCTGTATAGACGCGCGCATAAAAGGCATGTAAGTTTTTAAAATGCGTCTCACGCTGTCTTCCCCCCTTTATAAAGCGATTTAGCAATTTCCTCTATATTAGTTTCCTTGATTCTAAAGTCCTGCACTGATGCATGGTTCATAACAACAGTTATCAGCTCCGAAATAGCAAGTTGATTCTGGTCAAAGGCAATGCTGAGCTGAGTCCCATTGAGCGTCATTTCCCCAGAACTATCTTTTGACATAAGAAAATGCTTAATGGTTTCATGTTCTAATTCAGTGGACTTAAGGTCAATTTCTAATACCCGCTTTTGCCCAAACTCCGCCGCTATGCTCTGTTTGTCACCGTCATAAATCTTTTTCCCTTGGTCTATAATAATTAGCCGTGAACATAGCTTTTCAATGTCACTCATGTCATGAGTCGTTAAAATAACAGTCGTGTCGAACCTTTCATTAAGTTCTTTGACCGCCTGACGCATTTTTTCTTTGACTAGCACGTCTAGACCTATAGTTGGCTCATCCAAATACAAGATTTTCGGATTATGAATCATGGAAGCCGCCAAATCTGCCCGCATACGCTGGCCTAACGAAAGGGTTCGAACTGGTTGCCTCATAAATTCGTCTATCCCAAGAATTTCACTAAAATAACCCATTCTTTCTTTATAGTCTGCGTCATTTACATCGTATATTTCCTTTAAAATTGAAAAGGTTTCACCTAGTGCAAGGTCCCACCAGAGTTGTGTTCGCTGACCAAAAACGACGCCTATGTTCCTAGCATTTTGAATGCGGTTTTCGTAGGGGACTATGCCGTTAATAAGTATCTTGCCTTTAGTAGGATTTAAAATACCACACATCATTTTGATAGTAGTGGACTTGCCAGCCCCATTCGCGCCAATGTAGCCAACAATTTCACCCCGCTCAATATTAAAGGAAATGTCATCTACAGCTGTTATCAGTTCCGCCTCACGTTTTACAAGCCCCTTTAGCGCGCCAGTAAATCCTGGTTGCTTCTTGAAAATCTTAAACTCTTTTGTTAATTGTTCTACGTGTATCATAAAGGATCTCCCCCTTTCTCATGTAAAAAACAAATACTTCATAACCTCGTGCAACCGCTTGCACTTATGCTAAAAAAGTATCCCTGCTAGTTGTATATACAGGGATATCGATTTAAAACCGTTATAATTATAACATATCTTCATCTATAAATATAGTTGTACGTTTAATTTTATTTTACAAGTTCCACCGGATTCTCAGAGTGAACATCCAGTCCATTATAAATAGTAATGGCGTTGTTAACAGCGTCAATTTGCTTAGCACTCAGTGGTATTTCACTCACATTTAGCAAAATCGTGTCAATTTGATCCAGCTGTCTATTTTCAATACTTACAGCACCCTCTATATAACTTATCTCTGGCAGAGCATCTCTAAGTGTATTTATTTCAGCTTTAATGTTCACAAGTTCTTCATTGCTAAAGGCCTGCCCCGATTTGATTTGCTCAGTCATTCTTTGAATCAACTGTGTTTCTCTTTGGTTAATCTCTTCTACCACATTTGTAGACTCATCCATATACTCTGGCATTGGCTGAGCACCTATACTACCGATAATCCCTGAAAGGACATTGAATGCTAAAATACCAATAAATGTGATTGCACCAAACCCAAGCGTCTTATGCTCAACAAATCTGACAGTCCTTCTAGAACCGCCTTTTGAGACTTTCCCTTGCTTTTCTAATTCCTTCATTTGCTTTCTAAATTCTTTCTGTGTATTTGTAGCCATTGGTTCACTCCTAACATTTAATCTTAAAAACTTACTTGTCCATTCCTCTTACAAAAGTGGAAACCATTGTTGTCAACGGTTCTGGCCTCACTTCAAATATACCATTTGGGTAGACGGTAATCAAGGTGCCGCCCCGCTGGATATACCTCTTTTCTATGCGCTTATAACCTAGGTAGTCAATGGACATACCATAGGCCATCATAATCCCCTTATAGGTCAAAGCCAGCGTATTGTAATGGTCATGACCACAGAACATAGCCTTTATAGTACCATTTTCTACTGCACGCTCAAAAAAGTCCGGTTGGTACTTGGATATGCCAAAGTAATCATCTGGTTCTCCTATACTTCCAAAATGATAGGTCACACTTTTATCGCCTAGCTTCATGCGTTCGTAGGCTTGTTTAAATTCTGGTAATGGCATGTGGAAAAAGGCCAGTGCATTAAGTGCTGAATTTTCATTTTTTAGTGCCTCTAACGAATCCATGCACCACCGAGTCTGATCTTCACGAATACAGTCAAAGCCACTGAAAAACCAGCCGTCACGGTACATATTGGAGTCCAAAAATACCAAGGCGGTGTGAGAGGCTCCTTCATCGTTTAGGAGTTTTAGCATATAGTTCCCCATACCGGTGAGTGACTCTGGGCCTTTGTCAAAAATGCTATAACGACCCTTTTCAATAATCTCTGAGACAGTATTTTTGTCACCCTTAGAACCTATTTCAATGTCATGATTGCCAAATACGAAGGTATATGGAATTTCAAACCCATCCATAAACTGAACCAACTTTTCTGCCTGCTTCAAATTGTTCATAGTGCCTGACTTAAAAAGAAAGGGAAAAATACTGTCGCCTGTCAGCGTAATTAAGTCTGGTTTCGTTCGGTCTATGAGGGTCTTAATTGCTTCTTTCGCCAACTTGTCTTGTCGTTTCGAAAAAAGACCAAAGCCAAAGTGAATGTCTGTAATCTGTAATATTTTTAAAGGCTGATCACCTGTCATTAAAGCAAAATGACCATCATTGTCTTTATAAAAATTTGAGTTTTGATACATGTTCTACCTCACTATCTTATTGTAATGGTATCATCGCGCCTACTGCAGAGATTACCGCAGAAACTACCATAATAACTTGAAATGGTACCGTTCCCAGTACGCCGCAAATTGGGCTTACACCCGCTTTTTTTCTGGATTTTCCATAGGTAAAAATCAGCATAATACCCACCAGTACGACGACGCCAGACATAATTCGCGTCAGCACGATAAAACTACTGACACCAAACACCGCAAACAGAAGGGTTGGCAGGGTTGCAAAAAGCCAACAAATTTTATTGTTGAGTCCAATTTGTTCATGAACAACATCCCTTAAACTCAGCGTATGCGTCCAGAAAGTCGTCACAAGTGCAAATAAAGAAAACGCACCGGCTAAGATAGCCGCCCAAGGTGCAATGCTCTTTCCTAATAGCAAATAAGCCATTTCCTTATCAATTGTGCCTTTTGCACCGAGTAAAACCGTTGTCGTCACCAGCAGTACAAAAACCGAGGAAATAGCAAAACCAAGTAAAATAGAAGCTCTAATTTTCTTAACATCGCCGTTTAAACCTTTTACAGACTGAATAACTGCTTGATTGGCAGATGTGGCAAAAACAATCATACTGTAGAGCGCTAACATATTATTAGGGTGCCTCACGGCCCCATGGACTGCGTTAAGCGGAATTGTGAACGTTGCAAAAGACATTATTGAAACGATACCTATCAAAATAATGACGGCATATTTTTGTGCTATCCCGACTGCTTTCATTCCCAAAATCACCACACTACCTGCTGCTGCGTAATAAATAACCTGAGCCACTGCAAAAGGTATATGAAGCCATGCTTCAATAATCTGTGCGCCACCGTTGATATTGCCACTAATACCTAATGCAATAGCCAGTCCATAAACTGAAAACATTAACCAGCTGAAAACTTTCTTGCACTTCCCTTGAAACAACTCACCCTCAAAGCTTTTTACAAGCTGTGCACCGCCATTATTATACGACAGTTCTGCAATGATAAGGTGAAGAATCACATTGATGATATATGCGACAAGCACCATCCAAAAAACGTCTATCAGGCTATTTTTTGTTGCTAGAAACGGAACAGCAACAATGCCTGTACCAATACTGTTGCCCACGATCATACTGATTGACTCAAAAACCGTGAGTTTTGCTTCACTTTGAATTTTCATGCTTACCTCCAAAAGACTAATGTAAAAATTATACCACATGTTAAAATGTTTCGTATCGTATAAAAACACAAAAAATAAAAACCCGGTAAGCCTGTCCTCAAACAGTTTACCGGGTTTTTATTATTCACAAGCTATATCATATTCAACCATCGTATCTCTAAAGAATACAATCAGGCCATAAGATGCAAGAATGGACATGTATTGATTATTTAATGAATCTTCAAGACCGCCGTGTCCGACACTGTCTTTATAAGAAGCTTCATTCTTTTCAATCTCGTTTCTAAAATAAGCTTCAACTTCATTTTTGCTCTTCATCGTTTTAAGTTGCTCAAAATGCTTATCATACTCACGTTCTAGATTTGAAATAAAATAGTAGTCTAACTCAGGATACCGTTTGCTGTAAGCCCCAACGACGTCTTCTTTAGATTTGATTTTCATAGGCACACCTTCCTTGTCAATAAATCAGACTTTAGTTTGTATATCACTTTGTATACAAGTATATACCTCAGAAAGTGACAGCAAACCGTCATATCTAAAAAAAATCAAAATTAATTTTTACTATTATACAATCCAGTCTTTTTGAATCGTTGGCACATCGTCTAATAGCTGCTTGGTATATTCAGCTTTAGGTGATAAAATCACTTCCTCCGCTGTGCCTTCTTCAACAATGACGCCTTTTTCCATAATATAAATCGAATCGCTGACATAGTAAGCGAGTCCAATATCGTGAGTAATGAAAACGATTGTCATGTTTTTGTCTTTTCTTAACTTCATGAGCATATCTAGTATTGTTGATCGGGAACATGCATCTATCATCGATGTCGGTTCATCCGCAATCAGAATTTTAGGATGCAGCATAAAAATTCTCGCTATCATTAAACGCTGCATCTGTCCCCCTGAGAGTTCAAACGGATATTTAGAATAGAGTTCATCATATGTCAAATTGACATACTCGCAAGCTTGCTTCTTCTTCTCCCTTGCAATTTCAGTATTTGTAGGTTCACCTAAAAGTTTTAGACAATTGTTAAGCAATTGATCTACTGAATAGAACATATTAAACGATGCAAATGGGTCTTGGAATATCGCTTGTACATCTTTCCAATATAAACGTTTGTCTTTACTAGACTTCAAATGGCGATGCTTACCAAGATAATTTATTTGTCCATCGGTTTCCTTAAGAAGTCCAAGAATTACCTTTGCCAGTGTCGTCTTACCACTGCCACTTTCACCAACGATCGAAATCACTTCGCCCCTGTCTATCGACAAACTCACGTTTCTAACCGCGTGAACTTTGCTTTTACTGTGACCAAACACTTTATTTACATTTTTGAGTTCCAGCACTTTTTCCTTCATGATTTCCCCCACTATCTTATGCATCTGTAGTAACGCTCTTCTACAACTTTAAATTCTAGTGTTTCTCCACCCTTACAAGTCTCTGAACCATGCTTACAGCGATCATAAAACCGACAGCCGGTCAGTTTGTTTTTTAAGTTTGGTGGTGTTCCTGGAATTGCTGCAAGTTTATGGTCTTTCATGCCAAGTTCAGGGACGACGATTGAACCCATAAGCTCAATTGAATACGGGTGTAGTGGGTCAAATACTAGATCATCTTTCGTACCTTTTTCTACAATCTGTCC
>JBGSUZ010000534.1:0-5818 GCA_041753235.1 Acidaminobacteraceae bacterium | reverse complement strand
TCCCCATTCCTTTAATACGGACGCAAAAGGTGCTTTGGTATTTTTAAAACCATAGTAAAGCTGAGGGCAAATATAATCCACGTAACCCGGTTGAGATACCCACTTTTTAACATCTGCATATTGTTGATCATAGTTATTCGTTACAAGGCCCTGAGGGCTAATGCCAAACTTCACAGAGTTTTTTGAAGACTTACATACTTTGTAGACCGCTTGAACCATCTGATTGATTTGCTCTCTGCGAAAATCAGCCAGTCCTAACTTACCACCCTTAGCTAAATAAGTATTGTATTGAAGCTGATCAAAAGTTTTGCTCTGTGTTGGGTAAAAATAGTCATCGAAATGAATGCCATCAACTTTATAATTTTCGACAATTTCTTTTACGCCCGCTACTACTAGTTTGGTTACGTCAGCATCACTTGGGTTGTAAAAAATGCCACTTGAAAGTTTTACAGCTCGGTTACTGCCGTCGTTTAACCAAGCTACTGCAGGGTTCTTTTCCGACAGCGGCTTCTTGATGCTGTTAATACGGACACGGTAAGGATTCAACCACGCTTCAATTTTAAGATTTTCACGTTTTGCCTCTTCAATCATAATTTTAAGTGGGTCATATCCCAAAGCATCCCCTTCTGTACCCGTCATCATATAGCTCGAAGGATAAATTTCAGAGTTATAGAGCGCATCCCCAAAAGGTCTTACTTGGACATATACTGTATTCATTTGATCTTTTGACAAATTTTTAAACATCACTTGTACATTGGCTCTAAATTGACTTTCAGTCTTATATTTGACCATAGGTTCCATTTCAAAATAAGATATCCAAACCGCTCTAACTTCATCTTTTAGCGCAATTGGGTTGACAGCTGTCACCACACTGGCACTGGCATTACTTTTTACAGTACTTTTTTCGTTTCCAGCGCCATATGTAGCGCCAATATTTAACAACGTTCCTGCACTCAACAACATTGCCAGTGCTAAACTCATTGTTCTAATCGATTTTTTTTGTAATCTAATCTTCATCTTATTCTAGTCTCCTTTTATTGATTTTGACTCACATACCTCGTATGATGGTTATGACAGCAACTCCACCATCGATGAGGAGGTTCTTATGCAACATTATCAAGCACCGGACATGTCCTTTTGGAAAGGACGTATCGATAGCAATACATTATATGACGCTTTTCGTTGGCACCAATGGGTTAGACCACTTGATTTAACCTGTGCCGAATTAAAATATCTCGCACCAGCCGCTTTAAAAATAGCCTTTATTGGCTTTCGCTGTGACGAAGGCATTCGACTCAATCGCGGTAGAAGTGGCGCTTCTGACGGCCCTAATATCATTCGTTCAACACTGTGCAACTTGCCCTGCGTCTTTACACAGGAAGTCCATCTTTATGACGCCGGTGACATTCTATGTGACGACTTGCCCCTCAGCGACAGCCAAACCCTGTTGGCAAACGCAGTGGAAAAACTCCTTAATTTAGGCTGTTTCCCAATCGTTTTAGGTGGCGGACATGAACTTGCATTTGGCACGTGGAGCGGCCTATACAACTATTTAAACACGAAACCAGAAGAACATCAAATTAAGATTGTAAATTTTGATGCACATTTTGATTTAAGACCTTATGTCGCTGATGCAGACCATATCGCTTCAGGCCCAAGCTCTGGCACGATGTTTAGGCAAATTGCGGACGTCTGCAAAAAAGATGCGCACCCCTTTGACTACCTTTGTTTAGGCATTCAAAAACGTGGCAATACCATTGACTTATTCAAAACTGCAAAAGCACTCAATACAGAATATTGGCTGGCAGTGGATATGGTAAACGAACCCCTTCACGATCTCACTGAGAAATTAGACGTATCCATTGATCCGTCTTCTCACCTCTACGTTACCCTGTGTACGGATGTGATTTCATCCTCATTTGCACCGGGTGTTAGTGCACCACAGCCCCTTGGCCTTCACCCAGAAATGGTCACTCAAATGATTAAGCAACTTGTAAAAAGCGGTAAAGTCGTTGCCTTCGATATTGCTGAGGTTTCACCACGCTTTGACCATGACAACGTCACTGCCAGTTTAGCGTCCACTGTTATTTTTGCCGTGGTCAATGAACTGGCTGAAATTAAAGGCCTTGTGGTAGAGGTATAAGTCATGAGGCCTTCAAAAATTCTCGTTATTGAAGACGAGAAACCCATTGCACGTTTTTTAGAACTTGAACTTACCCACGAAGGTTATGAAGTTATACTTGCCTCAAATGGTCTCTCTGGCTTAAGTTATGCTGAACTTTCAAACCCTGACCTTATTTTGCTTGACATCATGCTTCCCGGACTGAGTGGCACGGAAGTCTGCCGCCAAATCCGACAATTTTCAGCAATCCCTATTATTATGCTGACTGCTGTCAGTAATACCTCCGACAAGGTAGCAAGTCTAGATTTAGGCGCTAACGATTACTTGACCAAACCGTTTGAAATAGAAGAACTTCTGGCAAGGATACGCGTAGCACTTAGGAACACCTCGTCAGTAGCACACACTGCTAAGCACTATCGTTGTGGTCAGCTATACATGGACTGCGCAAAGCACCAAGTTTGTCGTAACGACCAACAAGTAGACTTAACTAAAACCGAATATGACTTACTTGAGTACCTGCTGATTAACCAAGGGGTTGTTCTGACCCGAGTCCAAATTCTTGAAAGTGTCTGGGGTTACGATTACGCCGGAGATACCAATCTGGTAGATGTGTATATTCGCTATCTACGTAGCAAAATAGAAGACCCCTTTAATAATGAACGCCTTATCCATACCGTTCGCGGGGTCGGCTATATGATTCGGGAGGCATAATTAAATGTATAATCCCCTTCGTTCTATAAAAATCACTTGGAAGCTGACTCTACTTTATGCTTCCATTTTTTCTTTGGTATTAGTTCTTTTAAATGCTTCTGTTCTCTATGGCATTAAATTTTATTTGTTAGGTCAAGCATCGCAAAATCTTGAAAATACCAGTCACATCATTGCCAGTAAAATTACGGATGCTTACGAGCACCAACAATCTATAGCGGTTCCGACATTGCTTGAAGAGCTGCATTTGGAAAGTTCTATGAATATGCGACTTTATAATGAAAGTGGTTTATTGATTCAATCTATAGATAATTTTACTTGGCCCGACTATCCCATCAATACAATTAATCGCCCCCGTATTGAACGCTTAGAAATTGACGAAGGGCATTTTGTCATAAATACCCGTTTAATTCAGTCCGACGGCAAACCCATCGCACAGCTTCAACTCTGCACCTCTCTCTACCACGAATACGCTTTTTTGAAAATACTGTTTGCCTTTTTAGCTGTTGCTGACCTAGTAGGCGTCAGCAGTTCTCTTATCATTGGCTACTTGGTCAGCAGAAAAATGCTTCATCCAATCGATAAAATCACAAAAACGGCTCAGAGTATCAGCGTCAACAACCTAGGTCAGCGTATAGTCGTCCGTGAAGTAGACGACGAGCTTTCTAGACTGGGAAAGACCTTTAACGCCATGGTTGACCGACTTGAACACGCATTTGAGAAACAAAGTCAGTTTGTTTCTGACGCCTCCCATGAACTGCGTACACCAATAGCTGTCATTCAAGGTTACATTGGCCTATTAGATCGTTGGGGCAAAGAGGACCCAGCTGTACTTCAAGAATCCATAGACGCTATTAAATTAGAAACTTCAGACATGACTTTACTCATTGAAAAATTGCTTTTTATCGCTCGAGGTGAAAGTGGCAATCATCAATTAGAAAAACTTGAATTTGACTTAGCAGACCTCCTTCAAGAAATTGTCACCGAAAGTCGAATTATTGCGCCAACCCGTCTAATAAACTGCCAAACAAGCTCTACACCCCTAGTTGCAGACCGCAAATTGTTCAAGCAGATGATACGAGCACTCGTCGACAATAGCATAAAATTTACCAATGAAAATGGACGCATCCATTTAGAAACATCTACCAATGCTCAAATACTGCGCATTATTGTCAGCGACGATGGTCTCGGCATCCCTTCAAATGAACTAGAATCAATATTTGATCGTTTTTACCAAGTGGATAAAGCGAGAAGTCAGCATGCTGGTGGCAGCGGTCTAGGTCTTCCCATCGTTAAATGGATTGCCAATGTCCACAGCGGTCGTGTCTGGGCTGAAAACAACCTTGGCGGTGGAACTCAAATAACGCTGGAATTTCCTTTAAACCGTATTCTAATGTAATTCTAATCTGATTCTCAGAAAGCTTTAATACTTCTCAAGCATAATGGTATGAGAAGGCAGGTGCTTATTATGGAATACATTAAACTGTTTATTGATTTTATGCTACATTTGGATGTTTACTTAAATATGGTGATTCAAAACTACGGACTTTGGACTTATGCACTACTGTTTATCATTTTGTTTTGTGAAACCGGATTAGTAGTTGCTCCCTTTTTGCCCGGTGACTCACTTATTTTCGCAGCAGGTACTTTTGCAGCCTTAGGCGCACTGAATCCCATTGTTTTATTTGGCTTACTCTCAGCTGCTTCAATTTTAGGTGATACCGTCAATTACGGGATAGGTCGAGCGCTTGGCAGTCAACTTTACCAGCGTGAAAAGATGTGGTTTATCAAACGGGAGCATTTAGAACGTACCCAAGCTTTTTACAACAACCATGGTGGCAAAACCATTGTTCTAGCCCGCTTCATTCCCATCGTTAGAACTTTTGCACCCTTTGTCGCAGGCATAGGCAATATGAAGTATCTGTATTTTGTAGCCTATAACGTCTTTGGTGGTCTACTCTGGGTAGGAACGTTCTTGTCCCTAGGTTATTTTTTCGGAAATCTCACTTTTGTTAAAGATAATTTCTCACTGGCACTGCTTGCCATTGTATTCATTTCTGCACTCCCGGGTCTATTGGGCATAAAACAAGGCAAAAACAAAGCAAAGCCGGAAACGATTTAATTCGTCCCCGGCTTTTTTATATACCTACTTATTCTTGAATTGTTTCTACATTTGAAAAATCAAAACCTTTTGCATCGACTGTCATTTTTTCAATAATAACATCGACAACAGGCTTATCCATTGTATCCTTTTCAACTTCTGCAATTTTATCAACTACTTCAATACCTGAAATGACTTTACCAAAAGCTGCATATTCCCCATCAAGGAAAAATGAATCCGCATGCATAATGAAGAATTGTGAACCAGCGCTGTCAGGCGATTGTGCTCTCGCCATAGATATAACACCTCTTGCATGCTGGATTGGATTCTCAAACCCATTTGAGTTAAACTCGCCTTTAATGCTATAACCTGGGCCTCCAGTACCAACACCATCCGGGTCACCACCTTGAATCATGAAGCCTGAAATAACTCTGTGGAAAGTTAAACCATCATAAAAGCCATCGTTCGCTAAACTAAGGAAATTCTTTACGGTATTTGGTGCTGCTACTGGGTCAAGTTCAAGAACAATATCCCCATAATTTTTTATTGACATAGTAACCGTTGGACCAGCGCTACCGCCAGTTACTTCTGTACCACCCGTCTCTGTAGCAGGCTTTTTAGCTTGACAACCCGTTGCAAGTACTAATGAAAGGACCAATACTAAACTTAAAATTCTTTTCATAATCTTCTCCTGTCTGTAAGCATGCTTCTGACTTTATCTGTGAGCATACTTCTGATTTTATTTTTTTATGACGACGTGAACAACTTGTCCACTGCCCTTTAAGGCCTTCATTTGGAAATTAAGCAGTGCTTCTGGCGCATCAGCACCTTCTAGGAAAAATACATCTCCCTCATAAAGAAAATGACGCTGCATTTTATCGGGCAGC
>JBGSUZ010000533.1:0-13925 GCA_041753235.1 Acidaminobacteraceae bacterium | reverse complement strand
GCTTAAAGATGTTTGGGGATACGAGTACTTTGGGGATATCCGTACAGTTGACGTAACCGTAAGACGTTTGAGAGAAAAAGTCGAGGACGATTCAAGCAATCCAAAGTATATCATGACTAAGCGTGGCGTCGGATATTACTTCAGGAGGGTTTAAGTGAATGTTTAATAGCATCCGCTGGAAATTTACCACGATTTATTTCATGTTGGTTTTCATTGGCATGATTATTTCGGGGGTTTTCATTGTGCGGTCATTTGAAACGTTTAACCTAGATGAGGTTTCGGTTAAACTGGACAAGATTTCTGAACTGATTCAGCCACAAGTTGAAGCTATGAAAGTATTGGATCAGAAGTCTGCCGAAATCCAGAAAATCATAGATAATAACAAAAGCATTGGTCTTCGGGAAGAAATTTTTATTATCTCAACCACAAACAATCGGATTTTAGCCACCAGTACGCAAAACGTCAATCGCAATGCGGCGGAGATATTGGACTTTGATCTGATTGTGGAGGGTATGAGCGGTAAAGAGGGCCAGAAGACCGTTACCATAGAGCATGAGGGTGTTCTTATACGTACAATGGATCTGGTGAAGCCACTCAAGATGCCTAATGGACAGGTCAATGGCTTGTTGTATCTAAGAAGTGATTTGTCAGAGATGTATAAAATCATCAGCACGGCGAAGACCATTATTCTTCAGGCGACGGTACTTGCGTGTTTCATAACCGTTATAATGGGATTTTTTATAGCCAAAACCATCACTGAACCAATCAATGATGTAACAGAAAAGGCCTCTAAAATGGCTAGTGGTGACTTTGACCAAATGGTAGAGGTTAAATCAAATGACGAAATTGGCAAGCTGGCGGAAATGTTCAATCATTTGACGAAGCGGCTAAAAATAAGCGTCAGTGAAATCTCCAGAGAAAAGAGTAAGCTTGAGGCGATTATCCACTACATGGAGGATGGTCTGATAGCAGTAAATACAGATGGCAATGTGATTCATTTGAATCCTAAAGCGGTGAAAATGCTTCAAATTGCGCCTAACATCAAGAATTTAGACGATATTTTCGTAAACATCAATGAGGATTTACTCATTAAAAATATTGTTCAATATAACGAAGAGGGCATTGGCAAGCGCAACATACACCTTGGGGAGTCCATTATTCGCGTCAACTATGCGCCGTTTCAAAATGACAAAGGACTAAAGTCCGGCTATGTCTTTGTACTTCAGGACATTACGGAACAAGAGAAGCTAGACAGAATGCGCAGAGATTTTGTTGCCAATGTTTCGCATGAACTTAAGACACCGCTGACTTCTATCAAATCTTATACAGAGACCATATTAGATGGTGTGGTTACCGACCCGGATACGGTTCACGAGTTCCTAGAGGTCGTTAATGGAGAAGCGGATCGAATGACACGATTGGTGCGAGATTTGCTACAACTATCTAACTTTGATTCTAAGAAAGTCAGCTTGGAACTTAACGAGCACGACTACCTCAAATTACTCCGTGGTGCAGTTCAAAAGCTTGAAGTGACCGCACGCAACAAACATCAAGCACTCAAGCTGATCACAGACTGTGAGACGATTGAAGGTACTTTTGACCGGGATAGAATTGAGCAAGTTGTTCTAAATATATTATCCAATGCGATTAAGTACACACCAGAAGGCGGCATGATAAAAATATTTGCGTCACGCAATGCCGACCAGGTGCTTTTAAAGTTCCAAGATACTGGCATGGGTATTCCAGAAAAAGATTTGAGTCGTATTTTCGAACGATTCTATAGAGTAGACAAAGCCCGTTCACGTGCCCTAGGCGGTACCGGTCTTGGTCTTTCTATTGCCAAGCATATCGTTGAGGTGCATGGGGGTATGATTCGGATTGAATCGAAGGTTGAAGAAGGAACGACAGTTCACGTCAATATTCCACTCGAGTCGGACAAATATTTAATATAACCCAAATGAAGCCATAAATTTGAAATATCTGTTTGTTACGGTTCGCAATTTCACAGAACTGTCATTTGGTTTTAAATAGCGTGTAATCTGCCTGTAATATAAATCGTTTATAATAGACATAGAGAATAAACGATGAAGGAAATCACACTATGTAATTTCCTGGATAAAATCAAAATTTGATTGGAGGAGGCCCAACATGTTTAAACGGGGGTTATCTCTGGCGATCGTCGCAGTGATGGTTAGCACACTGGGTTTCGCCAGCTTTGGAGATGTAGTTAAGAAACAGGTTAGTGACGAAGATATAAAAAATGCTATAAAAATAGAATCACCTTCTGCAATAGCAGTTACATCTGAGAAGTCGGACAATGTAACAATTTCGGGTACGGTAACGACGCCTCAGGGCATCAGCGTAACCATATCGCTGAGCCGACTTGACGGCAAAGAGTTAATTGAAAGCGCAAATGCGATGAAGTTGTCGAGTATTCCAGATGTCATTACTAAAAAAGATTATGAAAGCGACCGTGAGCGCAATATTGTTAAGAAATTAGAAAAAGCATACGATGTACGTAAAACAGCTTATTCTGCATTTAATAAGGCACAAGAAGCTTACGACAAGTCTAAAAAGGACGTTAAGGTAAAAGAAGAACTAGAAAAAGCAAAGAAAAATTGGGATGAGGCGGATAAAGATTATCGTGAAGCAGCCAGCTCCTATTTGAATATGACAACTGTCTATATTTTTGAAGATGAAAATATTAGCGGGAAATTCTCCGCATTTAATCGTTCATTTAAAGGCCAGTCGGGATTTTATAAATTAATTTTCAAGCGTTTGGATACAAGTAGTGTCGTCAAAGAATATGAATTCCAAGTCGACCCGAATGTCAAACAAATCGAAGAGTTAATTAATACGCTTCCAACCAAATAACGATGTGCGTGACAGCTGCTTAAAACAGCTTTTGAACGGAGGGCTCCATGATTTTTGAAAAAATAAAATCAGGAATACTTGTCCTTTTGTTTACCACATGTCTCCTCTTGGCGGGACAGTTGCTTCTGGATGTTAAAGGAAGCGGCTTTGATCAAAACTTTGATCGCATTGCCAAAACAAAAACCATAAACGTTGACACCATACTCTACCCCCAGAGCTGTTCTATCAGTTTTGGGGGCGGTTTGTATAAGCGGGTTTTTTCGACAGAGGCTAAACAAAATCTATGGCAGGAGTCCCGTAAGTATTTAAAGAATTACGTGGACTATTTGGAAATATCGAAGATAACACAAGAAGAATGGGACGCTGCTGTAAAAGCGAAGGCAGTGCGTTTTGTTATGCCTTTTTCTATGTCTGTAAGTCAGCTTCAGTCATTGTTGTTAGAAAAGGAACCAACGGGCAACATGAGCGATGTTCTATTTGATGCCCTCATTGTTCCAATCAATGAGGACAAGAAAATTTACATTGGGAACTGGGGAACGGGTGAGCACTTTGTATTAAGTGGTGTTCAGCGGGATGTCTATTTAGATTCGCTCATGAACCAGTATGAGTCTGACTCAGGTATGGTGAATGGAAAGACAATTGAAGAACTTTATGCCCCAAGTAAGTTATTGTCTGAGGAAGGGAAGATTTTTGTTCCTAATCAGTTACTGTTTCCAACAAGTGAAATTCCAAGTTTGTCATTTGTGCGTGTGAAAGATGAACTAGAGGTTTCTGCTTTATCGGAACAAGCCCTAAAGACTTATGTTGAAAAGGCCTTTGGTTCTAGAAATGATTTCCTAAAAAAAATTGAGGATATTGACGGTTCACTAGTCTATCTGTATGGTTATGGTGACCGTGCGCTGAGGATTGGTAAGGACGGCGTTGTGACTTACAAAAAAAGATATGAGAAACAGCTCGGTGGTGACGCTTACAGTTTTAAAGAAGGTGTAACAGTTGCACTTAGCGGATTAGAGAGCTACGGAGTCCTTCCGGAAGGCACGTATTTGTCTGGGTACAAGGAGTACAAAGATAAAGAAGGTAACCCAGTAAAGCAATATTCATTTAACTATGAACTTGAAAATTTACCGCTCTACTTAGAGGAGGATGCTAGCGGACAGCCGATGGTTGTTGAATTAACGGGCAGACAAATCACGGGTATTAAGCGTAAGGTTAGTCAATATGTCAGTAATTTCAGCGTAGGTGAGATTTGGGACAAACCTATGACGGTACTCCAGCTCTTTGAAATTAATTATGATGTGATTAGCAATAATTTTGTAAAAAACGATTATGTGCCCCAGGCTGGTCTAGGGTTAGAACCGGATGAAGATTCTACTTTTCCACTGATGATTCTTCAACAAATTAAGATGCTCGATTTGATTTACTATGGAAATGCCAGCAAATCTGAGAGTTTAGTGCCAGCGTGGCATATCAAAATTGGAAGCTATCAGTATATAGTCAATATGTATAGCGGTGAAATACTTAAGTTGATCCCGCCGGAAGAGGTGAAGTAGCATGGATTGGATTAAATCGAAGAGTATCCTGATCCTTGCCCTTATTTTGGCCAACTTAGTTCTAGCGTATAGTGTTATGGACAGCCGAAAGGCTTTTGATGGAGAAGTAAGCCATGAGGCCGAATCTTGGAAGCAAGTCGTGGCAATTGCTAACGAAAAGCAAATTAAAATTTTGGAAGCACCAGCCTTTTATAAAGAACGTTTACCCGGTGTTCGGTTAGAGTATCAAATGTATAATCCAGATCAAATTGCACAGAATTTAATGGGGACGTACACGATAAAATTAGGTAAATATACGAATAGCATGGGGGAAGAAATGACCCTTGAAAACGGTAATAAACTGTTATATGCTAAGAGCATTCCAAGCAAAGGCACTAATGTTAACTTATTAGACCTCAATATGGCAAAAATCAAAGCAGAGCGTTTTCTTGACGATGTCCAGTTCAGCTCTGCGGACATGATGTTTTGGAATGTACAGCAGCAGGATCAGCTGACAATGGTTATCTTTAGACAATATTACAAGGGACTCTTTTTGGATGATGCTTACATGGCAGTGACGTTTCAAGGCGATCAGGTCGTTAAGTTTGAACGCAAATGGTTTAATCCACCAGAGGACTTGAATTACACAAGAAAAATTATAGCACCGTCTAAGGCTTTGTTCATGGCGATAGACACGCTTTACGAAGCCAATGATTTGCCACCGTTAGAGATTAAAGCACTTGAATTAGGGTATCGTCTCGATTCCAGTTCTTTGGTCAGTTCGGTAAAAGCAGGAGAAGCATCCCCGTATTGGCGGATTTTAACCAATAGCGGCAAGGTGTATTATATAGAAGCACAGTACTAGGAAAGATTGAAGTCATCGTACTTCGGTGTTGTAGAAAAAGGGAGTTATTGCACATGAGTTTAAAATTTTGTTCCTTGGCAAGTGGTAGCAGTGGGAATTGTCAATGGATTGCATCAGAGCGCACAGGATTGCTTATAGATGCAGGTCTTAGTGGGAAGTACATTCAGACCGCTATGGGGAGTATTTCTGAGCCTATAGACCAAGTGAAGGGCTTACTGATTACCCATGAGCATACGGATCATATCAAATGCGCTGGGGTTATGATGCGCCGTTATGGTCTCCAACTATATGCCAATGCAGCAACATTTGAGGCGATTGAACCTAAGCTTGGAAAATTTGATCCGGCACAGGTAACGTTATTTGCCAATGATCAACCTTTTGAGATAGGCGATATTTTGGTCAGACCAATCAGCATATCTCACGATGCGGTGGATCCGGTGGCGTATTCTTTTACCAGCGGTAAACATAAAATTTCTATTGCAACGGATTTAGGCACGGTGACTGAGCGCATCATGGCAGAACTTTTAGACTCTGATTTATTGATGATTGAAGCCAATCATGATGTAGAAATGCTTAAAGTTGGGCCTTACCCTTATCATTTAAAGCGTCGAATTCTTTCCGATATTGGGCATTTATCCAATGATCATGCTGGTGAAGTGGCACTAGAAGTCCTTAGAGCAGGTCGATTACAGAGTATTTTGCTTGGGCATATCAGTAAAGAAAACAACCACCCTGAGTTAGCTTATGAGACGGTTAAGTCTTGTCTTGAAGGCAGTGGTGTAGAAATTGGACTAGACGTTCAGCTGGATATGACGTATAGGGACCGAGTCAGCCGCATTTATCATATGAAATAATAAAAGTTAAGCGCCATAGTTTTTGCTGGTATTCAGCAAGGACTATGGCGCTTTTTTCGTATTGGAATTTGAAGTTCGGAAACAAATTCATCGTCTGAGTCTGAGAAGTCGTAGTCGACGATGTTCATTTCAATAGAGTGACCGCAAATTTCATAATCGTTCATTTCAATCCAGTCGAGAAGTCTATCATAGTGACGGTCTATGTCGCTATAAGGGCCAATAAAGAGCATGCAGGCGTAAGTAGCAGCCTTGATAACGGTTAAAGGCGTTTGTGCGTTAAGGTCTTCCATTTCCACGTAGGGAATCTCAAAAATATATTGAAAGTGTTGATAGTCTCGGGCTTGTAGCTGTTTTTCTGAGACAGAGGTGTAGATTTGTCCCTCGGTAATCCAACTGCTGAATTTCAAATAACGGCTGTAGGTTTTCAAAGTGGTTTTGATTTCCTGACTCTCGCGAAAATTAGCCGAAGCCATGTAGAGCGCATAGCGGACAGGCAGCTGTTTTAAAAAGATACGTTCGGAAGCCGTCTTTGAGGACTCAAGCAAGTCAAGTTTCTGTTGAATTTTCATTTTTAGATTCAAACAGCTTTGAATTTTTTGGTCAAGGTCGAGTTGCTTTTGATGGAGCATCTTAATCAGCTTTTCGGTATTTTTATCGTCCATGTAGCCTTTAACTTCTTCTAGAGGAATATCCAAATCCTTTAAAAAGAGGATGCGGCTGAGTTTGAAAAAATTGCGCAGACTATAATAGCGGTAACCGTTCTCACCTACCACGTCAGGCTTAATGAGGTCTATGCGGTCGTAGTACCGAAGGGTGTCTGTGCTAATTTGAAAGAGTGCGGCTAATTCGCCTATTAAAAACTGGTGTTTCATGCGCCCAACCTCCCTAGTTTGATAGGATAGGCCTCGTCTCGTTGAAGAGTACTGTGCCTTAACGTTATTGTAACAGATTTTCGCAAAAAAAGACCGCTACATGTCATGACATATAACGGTCTTTGAGATTTATTCTAGAGATGTCTGAATACCCAGTCGAGCAGGTCTACAGACAGGTTTGCAGTTGCATCGTTGCGGTCAAGGAGCACGTTAAGTTCAACGAAGTCCATTGACTTAAGTTTGCCGGTAGTAGCAATGCTTCTGAGCATGTTGCGTGTATCTTCTACGTTAGGGCCGCCTGAAACTGGTGTGCCCGTACCTGGAACGAACTGGGCATCAATGAAATCAAGGTCGAAGCTTAAATGGATATGGTCAACCTTTCTTGCCTCAAGTTGTGTATTGATTTTTTCGAAAATGGCATCTACACCGTGGTCAAGAATATCGGCTGCAGTATAGACATTGAGTTTTTTAGATTGAATGAGTTCAAGTTCGCCAGCATCGAGGTCTCTTGCACCAACAATAAACACGTTTTCAGGTGCTACCTTACGACCGTCGAAGTAAACATTCGTCAAGTCCTCATAGCCGAAGCCCATTGCTTTAGCCAGTGGCATGCCGTGAATATTGCCACTTTCACTGGTTTCGTGGGTGTTGATGTCGCCATGGGCGTCCATCCAGATAACTGCAAAATTATCCGATGCTTTGCTGACGCCCGAGATACTGCCAAGGCCTACAGAATGGTCGCCACCGATGACTAACGGGAATGAACCTGTTTGTAGTGCTGCGTAAACCGAGTGGGCTAAATTCGTGTTGATTTCAACGATTGCATCTAAGTATTTCAAATTTTCATGAGCGTAAAATTTATTATATTCTTTGACCTCTGGAATATGCAGGTTACCCATGTCATAAACCACATGGTCATGTTGTGAAAGTACGTCTGATAGTTTCTTCTCTCTAAGCTTGCTTGGGCCATGTTCTGGACCTTTTTTGTCTGCACCGTAAAATACAGGAACGCCAATTACATTGATATTCATTGTTCTTACTCCTTTATAGACCTATCGATTTAATGGATGGGACGGGTTACGTCCGTTCTAAGAATAATCTTAGTTTAAACCTTGGAGTAAGTCAAAGGTCAATAACAATATATCAAAATTTCAAAATATTCATTATAGTTTGTGGTTTTGACCAACAAACCAGTAGCCTAAGCCAAGCACAAGCGCACCACCTACCATATTGCCAAGGGTTACGGGAATAAGGTTAGCTGCAAAACCAGCAATTGAAACTGTTTCAGGATGCGGAATCAAAAGCCCAATGGTGAGCAGTGTCATGTTGGCAATGCTGTGTTCAAAGCCACTCGTTATAAAGGCGAAGAGACACCAGAAGATCATGATCAGCTTGGCCGTTTCTTCTTTTAGTTTGATAAAGGTCATAACTGCTAAGCAAACGAGCACATTACATAGAATACCTCTGAAAAATAGTTCCATAAAAGGGGCATTCATTTTAGTACCACTTACTTTAACAATAAAGTCACCCACCGGGCCACTGGCTAGACCAGTCATGACAAATAGCACAGCTACAAAAACACTGCCAAGTAAGTTACCTAAATAGGAATAACCCCAAATTTTAAACGTTGTTTTCCAAGAGACCTTCTTCTCAAGTGCACCGACGGTCATTATTAAATTATTACCGGTAAAAAGCTCAGAACCAACCATGAGCACTAAACTCAGCGCGATGCCAAAACTGACCCCCATCAGTATCTTTTTAAAAGGTGTATCTCCAATGCTGCCACCAATTGTAAAAATAAGAATAATGCCTAGACCTACAAACAAACCGGCATAAGCGGAGAGTAGCAGGTATTTCCACTTGCCATTTTTAAGCAGTGTTTCCTTTGTTGCAGCAGCTGTTGCAAGTTTTTCTACCATTTCTTGATACATAAAAAATCACCTCTTGAGATGAGCATATCAAAAGAGGTGATGGGTTAGCGGTAACATTTCTTACGGAAATGCTTAGGCCTGAATGATTTATTTTAGAAATTTCTTAGAACTTACTGTCGTCTATACTATCAATCCACTCGGCAATTGGTTCTACAATGTGTTTAATAGTACCGTCTTCAAATGGGTTTCTGAGGCCAGCTAACTCTACGAGGCCAAGGAATGAACGGCTACCGCCAGCTTGGCAGAGGCGAAGGTAATCTTGCCATGCCGCTTCTCTGTTGGTTCTAGCTTTGCTCCAGAACTCCATTGCACAGACTTGAGCCAATGTGTAGTCAATGTAGTAGAAAGGCATTTGGAAAATATGCATTTGTCTGAACCAGAAGCCACCTCTATTGAGGAAGTCGTCGTCTGCATAGTCACGGTGTGGCAAGTATTTCTGTTCAATTTCTCTCCACTTAGTTTTACGCTCAGTTGGTGTTGCAGTCGGGTTCTCGTAGACATAGTGCTGGAATTCGTCAACCGTTACACCGTAAGGGATGAACAATAAAGCAGATGAGAGGTGCGAGAACTTATACTTGTCAGTTTCTTCTTTAAAGAAGCTTTCCATCCAAGGCCAAGCAAAGAATTCCATGCTCATTGAGTGAATTTCAGCAGATTCCATTGTAGGCCAGAGGTACTCAGGAATTTCAAAATGGCTGCTAGAGTAGACTTGGAATGCATGTCCTGCTTCGTGCGTAAGGACGTCTACATCGCCTGAAGTGCCGTTGAAGTTTGAGAAAATAAACGGGACTTTATAGTCATTTAGATACGTGCAGTAGCCACCACCAGCTTTACCTTTTTTAGAGACAAGGTCCATAAGTTCATTTTCAACCATCATTTCAAAGAAAGCATGGGTTTCAGCAGACATTTCTTTGTACATTTGACGACCGCTTTCAACAATCTCTTCTGGTGTACCTTTTGGCTTAGCATTTCCGCTTAGGAATTCAAGTTTTTCGTCACAGAAGCTTAAAGCGTCAAGACCAAGTCGCTTAGCTTGTCTTTTACGAAGTTTCGTACTAAGGGGTACAAGATTTTCGTAAACTTGCTTGCGGTAGTTGGCTACCATTTTGTGATCGTAGTCTGAACGGGTTAATTTTGCGTAACCAAGTGCTACGTAGTTGTCATAGCCAAGTTTTTGAGCCATGCCATGACGGACTTTAACAAGTTGGTCGTAAATGTCGTCAAAAGCAGATTCGTTGCTTGCATAAAATTCTGAAACTAATTTCTGAGCAGCAAGTCTTGTATCTCTGTTTTTGGATTGAAGGAAAGGCGTCATTTGAGACATGTTGCGTTCTTCACCTTCAAATTGAATTTTTGCACTGGCAGTTAATTTTGTGTATTGGCTGATTAATTTATTTTCTTGCTGCATGTCTTCAATAATTTCTGGTTTGAAAGTTTTTGACTGAAGTTCAGCAATGTTGAAAAGTTGCTTACCCCATTTAGCTTCAAGCTCAGCGCGGAAAGGTGAATCTAAAAGAAGTTGATAGAACGCGCTGTTTTTCCCATCAAGGATAGGTGTAATTTCGTCCATGTATTCATTTTCTTTGTCATAAAATTCATCAAGTGTGTTGATGGTGTAGCGAACGTTGCAAAGAACTGCCATGGTCATGAAGTTGTTGCGAAGGGCGTTGAACTGTGTCATTATGTCATTTTGAGCAGTAGCTGAAGAGGCGTTTTTAAAAGCATTTAACAGTTGGTCTATGTTGCTTTCAAGCTGTTCTAAATTTGGGCGCTCATAAAGGAGCTCGTTAAACTTTGGCATCGGATTTCCTCCTGTTGGTCTTATAAGTAGTTTCTGTTAGTGTAACCTGCACGGCACATTAACCAGAACATTAAACTAATTATAATATATCAAATTACTTATACGGATGGCAAAAAAAATTGATTATGTTACATTACATTTTTTTAATGAATGTTTTGAGGTCTGGGTATAATATTATTAAGGCATTATTAGAGAAGGCATTGACAAAAGAGCTTTTGATGGGACAATGGTAGTAGGCACTTTTGTGATGAAAAGGTCACATAAGGTCCTTAAAGAGACGTTCATAAACGTTTTATACTCAAAAAAGTGTAGGTGAGTGCATTGAAACATGGTTCAGGTATTCGTGAAAAAGACGGCGTAGCAAAATACGAAAAAATAGCGGTAGACATTGCCTACAGTATCGTTCATGGTGAATGGGCGGAAGGTAGTTTAGTCAAAGGTCGCTCGACCCTTTCTGGCAAGTACAGCGTCTCTCCAGAGACAATTCGCAGAGCGGTAAAACTACTTGAAGACAGTGCGGTAGTTGAAGTTTTGGATAAAAGAGGCCTTTTGGTCAAATCAATTTCAGCGGCAGAAGCTTTTATCAGTGAGCATCAGGCTGAAGACAAAATCATGACCCTCAGGGATGATGTGAAAGGGCTTTTTGCTCAAAAGCGTGCGATTGACCAAAAGCTAGAAAACACATTAGATGATTTAATTGAACAAGCCATGTCTTTGAGAAATGTCGGCTTGATTTTCCCACTTGAAGTTAGGATACTAGAGAGAAGTCCCTTGATTGGCAAGACGATTGGTGAAGTTCAGTTCTGGGCTTACACTGGCGCGACTATCATTGGGGTTAAACGCGGTGGACATTTACAATTGTCACCGGGGCCCAAATTGGTATTTTTCGAAGGCGATGTGATTCTCTACGTTGCCAATGAACATATGCAAAGTGGCAAGATTAATCATTATGTTAATCCTGTGGCTGACGAAAATTAAAAAAATTATAAGCGAGACCCATTATCCGAGGCAAATGGCCCAGATGATGGGTCTTTTAACTTGTCATAAAATTTAGATAGGTTACAAATAGATTAAATCTAACAACTTAATGATTAATTAAAAGTTGCTAGGTGTATAATTAGAAAAAGTTAAAAAAATGCAATAATACGAAAGGAGGGTCTCATATGATTTTACAAGCAGGCCAGTTAAAGAAAAAAGGAAGCACTAAAATGGTATTGGAACCTTACCTAATGAAGCCAATTGGACTAGCGGAACTTTCTGAAATACAGAGACTTCAGCAAGATGTATATGATCAACTGCTAAATAAATCAGTATTAGTAACCGATTCTTATGAATCCATGACACAAGACCTACAAGCAGGTGGGATGGTGATTGGCGTTTATAATGGTAATGGTAAGCTCATCGCATATCGATTTATTACTTTCCCAAAAGGAGAGGCTCACAATTTAGGTATGGATTTAAATTTGACAACACCTGCACTCAGTCGTGTAGCGCACTTAGAAACAACAGTGGTTCATCCAGAATACAGAGGCAACCACTTACAGAGTCAAACACTTGGGGTTGCACTTCCTATGATTCAGCAGCAAGGATATCAGCACGTACTCTGTACGGTATCTCCTATGAATCCTTACAGCCTTTACAATGTCATGTCACATGGTCTCAAAATTAAGTTGCTCAAACGGAAATATGCCACCGAGGAACAAAAGGACGGCTTATGGCGATTTATTCTACATAGAGACTTGCAGGAGAAACACGGCATACAAATTGACCAGTGGCTAAATGTAGGCCTTACTGAGTTTGAACGTCAATCTAACCTGATTAGCAACGGCTTCCAAGGCGTCAGCCTATCTCAGGAACGCAGTGCCCTCCATTATGTAAAATACGCAGGTGCCCTTTAGGGGCCCTGCGTATTTTATTTAGAATAAAGTTAATACAGTGTCGGTTAGAAATCAAATTTTGGTTCGTCCTTATTAGCAGATAAGTTAAGTTGTTCAGGACGACACATACCTTGTTCAATTGCAGCACCTCGTAGAATCAAGTAAAGTTCCGCACGAGTTGACTCATAGTAAGGGTTGACGAAAATACCACCAAGACCGCAAAGAATCAGACCAAGCAAATACCAACCGAGGAAGGACAAATCCAGCACCCACATGTCAAGCTTATGACCGAGTGTCATATCTTTACTGAGTTGAATTGCTTCTTGATGTTCCATCTGAGGGTTGTCTGCTAAAATATAAGGCACCATGCTGTAAGCGTACTTCTTAACAACGCCAGGAATGATTAAGAGTAAATACCAGAGGAAGTTGTATAAGCCTCTCATAAACATTGTCTTAACCACGTTCCAATAGGTTTCGTTGTTGAAACAGAAGGTCATTTGGTTGTAAGCCTGCTCGTCAGAGGTTGCTTTAACAAAGAACTTCCGGCAGCCCACTTCTACTGGATAACCGAGGAATACCCGCCATACCAAGCTGAAAGCGACAAAAAATATGACTGTACCTATAGCAGCAGCGCTAATAAACCAAGGTAAAAATGGTACACGCTCAATATTGTCTAAGTCCCAGTTGCCGTCGAAGTGAAACTTGTCCGCAGAAGGTAAGCGATTAGTAATAGAATCCGTAATATCAGTGCTGAGCCCTGATTCATTTGAATGATTACGACCAGAGCTAGAGCCACCCCCGCTAAACGGGCCAGTGGTAGTTCCACCAACAAACATCAATACCAGTGCCACGAGGAAGACTTGCCAGTAATACTTTCTAAGCGTTCCCTTTGCCCGCTCTTTCAGTTCTCTTCTTGACCACATGAATAAAAAACCCCTTTCTGAAGGTAACCAATAAAATAAATGCGAATAAACCGCCAGTGGCGGTGTTATATAATAGTTATACCATTAGTACCCTGACAATAACCGGAATTGCAAAACAACTGTAAATTAGGTATAAAAGATTTAAGACTTTAATGAAAAAATTAAGATATGGGAGGCAATAATAATGTTCTATTTGGAAAATGAACGCATGCGTATAGCGGTTTCAACAAAAGGTGCAGAACTTCAAAGTTTATACGACAAACAACATGACAAAGAGTGGCTTTGGCAGGGGGACCCGACTTGGTGGGCTAAGCGCGCGCCGTTTCTCTTTCCTTTTGTGGGGGCTTTAAAAGAAGGTAAGTATTGCCATGAGGGTAAGACGTATACCATGAGCAAACA
>JBGSUZ010000532.1:0-15718 GCA_041753235.1 Acidaminobacteraceae bacterium | reverse complement strand
ACATGGTAAGAACGCTGAGTTCTATCGTGAATTTCAATTTCCGTCTTGGTGTGTTCTCGCGCCTTTAGCAAGTCTTTAGCTTGATCTAAGAGTGCACTGTTTCGGAAGACTTCTAATACATAATGGCCTTGGGCTTCATCTTCAGTGATTCCAAATAATTTTTCAGCTTCTCGATTCATGAACATGACACGCATATCTCTGTCTACTGCAATGACTACGTTGACCAAACTGGTCAATATTGCACTCATTTTGCTGTTTTGTGCATTGATTTCCTTCATGTTCTTGGTCAGTTCTTCCGTCATGTAATTGAAAGTTCTAGCTAAATCTCCGAGTTCGTCGTTATTTGTAATGAGTACTTTTTCGTTGTACTGTCCCTGTGCAACGCGGCTGGCTATTTGTTTGAGGTCTTTAATCGGCAATAAAATTGAACTTAGAAGCCGATAACCTATAACCATTGAAAAGACCATACCTATGAATATTGCTATGAGAATGTTATAAATCAATTGACGATTATATTTCTCAATTTCACTCAGTGGCACAGCTAACCGGATGACTTGAGCTTCGTTATTCTCGTCACCCATTGGCAGTGCCACATAGAACATATCTATGTCTCTTGTTTTTGAGTAACGTTTCGAAACACCAATTTCACCTTTGAACGCTTTTTGCACTTCAATCCGCTCACTATGATTGTCCATGGTCTCAGCATCTGCTTCTGAATCAAATAAGACCTTCCCGCTGGCGTCGATGAGGGTAATTCTCATTTTTAAATCTGCAGCCATTCGAGCAAGGCTATCTCTAACTTCTATTCTATCCTGCGGTTCTTTCACCAAATAATAATCTCTGATAAAAATGCCACTGTCTTTAAGGTTTTTTTCAACACCGCTTAGGTAGCTCTGCTTAATAAGACTATGCGAAAGCAGCCCTGTTAGTGTCATACAGAGTATAAGAATAAATGTAAATAGCATGTAGAGTTTCTTTTGCATGGCAGCCTACCTGACCTTGTAGCCGACACCTCGAACGGTTTCAATGAGATTGCCATTGTTCTCATCGTCTATCTTCGCTCTTAAATGCCGGATATGAACGTCTACTGTTCTTGTTTCACCAAAATAGTCATAACCCCATATTTCATCTAATAAGAAGTTCCGAGTCAATACCTTGCCCCTATTTTCAGCAAGCATCTTAAGCAATTGGAACTCTTTAAGTGTTAACACGTACTTATCTTCTCTGCGGCGCACTTCATGTTTGTCTAAGTCTATTTCCAGTTCATCTACTTTAATAACGCCTGAGTCTTGGACTGGTGCTGTGTTTTTTGTTCTTCTTAACACGGTTTTAATGCGAGCTTGTAACTCTCTTACACTAAAGGGTTTTGTGATATAGTCATCGGCTCCAATTTCAAGCCCTATAATTTTGTCCATTTCACTGCTCTTTGCGGTTAGCATAATAATTGGAATATCTTCTGTTTCCTTATTGTTTCGGACTTTATTACAGACTGCAATACCGTCTAATTTGGGCAACATTAAATCTAAAATAATGAGGTCTGGATGGTGCTCAAAGACCGATTTTAGCCCTTCTTCACCATCATAAGCTGCTACCACTTGATAGCCAGCCGCTTCTAAATTATATTTAATTAACTCCGAAATATGCTCTTCATCTTCTATGATTAACACCTTTGCACTTGACATATAAAGCCTCCTCGTATGTTTACAATACTTTTGCTTGCTTTACTCAGTATAAGGGGTCAATGTTAACCCTGTGTTAAGAAAGTCATATGTGTCAAAAATTATTTATGTTTACCAAGTTCTTCGAATATTCTTGGAATAACTTGTTTCTTTCTAGAGACCACATTTGGAATGAAGGCACCTTGGCTTACTTCTGTATCAAATACAGAATTCATTAGGTTGCCAATCTCTGATCGGTACATGACATATGAGCCGTTTTTCAGCAGGTCTGTCACGAGGAACAGGGTTACCGTATAATGATTTGCGTCGTGCGTATGGTTAAGCACCTCTAAAATTTCCTGTTTTCTGGCTTCAACTGCTTCAAAGTTAAGGGTAAATACCTGAGACACGCCGATTTTTCGGTTATCGCTTTCAAAGTCCTTGAAATCTTTAAAGAAAATCTCTGCGCCACTTTGGCCCTCTAAGGAGGTTCCTTCTTTAAACATTTGCATGACGTATGTGTCAAGGTCTAGCTTTAATATATGGTTTAGCGCTTCTACTGCCATTTTGTCTGTAGGTGTTGTCGTTGGCGATTGGAAATAGAGGGTATCTGACAGAATACCGGAAATGAGCAGACCTGCTATTTGTGGGTCTGGTTCTATGCCCGCTTGCATGTACAAGTTGTAAACGATGGTGGCTGTACTGCCGACAGGGACATTGGTAAACGTAATTGGCTGATTGGTGGAAATATCGCCTAACTTATGATGGTCTACAATTTCAAGAATTCTGGCTTCTTTAAGACCGTCTACGCTTTGACCATATTCGTTATGGTCTACCAGCATAACTTTTTTGCGCTTTGGTTTAAGGATATGCCTTCTGCCTAAAAACCCTAAGTACATGCCATTTTTATCAACTACCGGATAATTGGAATGGGCTGAGTTGGCAATTTCCTCCGCCACTTCGTCCAGATAATCTCTATTGCTAAACTTAATGAGTTTTTCAGATTTCATGATTTGCGTAATATAATTACATTGATTAATCAGTTTACTGACAGTGTAAGTGTCTAGGTGTGTTGAAATGATGGTGACTGACTGATCACGGGCGAGTGCCACTAGATTATCTGGCAAATCTGTTCCACCTGTCAGTATCATTAAATTAACTTGGCTCATAATAGCGTGTTCTATGACGTCAAATCGGTCACCGACTATAACAATTGACTCAGAATTCAGTATATGCCGCTCTCTAAGTGTTTCATTATAATAAGCGCCTATGACGATAGAGCCTTCTATTTGATCACTATTCTTTGTTAGGACTTCCCCTTCTATCGCATGTGCAATATTTTCAAGGCTGGTCTTTAAATGATAGAAGTCGCCTTTGATTAAGCCCATTGCAATGTCCTTCATAGTAACAAGACCTCGCAATTTCCCCTTTTCATCGGATACAGCCATTATTTTTGAACGGTATTCCGTCATTAGCTGATAAGCTTTTAGAATGGAATCTTCTGGTTTTAACGTCGTCATTTTATCGAAATTCAAGTCAGAAACTTGTGGATTAACCTCTTCCAATAATTTAGGTGCTTCTACATTGAAGTAGTTGAGTACAAATGCAGCTTCTCTGTTGATTTTTCCAAGCACATACGGCTTAGTATCCATACCCAGTTCATTCTTTAATCGCGACAACCCTATAGCTGATACGGTAGAGTCTGTATCGGGGTTCTTGTGTCCAAAAACATAAATCATCGGTTCACCTCTTTACTATTTACAGTATTGATACTATTTCAATTTATAAAAAACTTTTTCGATTACAAAATTATACCCTAATTGATGGTCTTTGCCTACCTGACGGGTCAAACTGACATCGATTTTTTATTCCTGTTCCCGTCTGAGAGTGCTATAATGAAATGAACTAGATTAATGGAGGTTACTTATGAGCGAGCAAAAACCAAGAAGAGTCAAACACCCTGAAATAAAAATTGGAGAAGAAACTTTCCTAAGAATACCGATTAAAACCCATGTCGTTATGAAAGACGACGTCTTAATGGATGTCGTTAAACAATATGCTACTGAAAATTTACAGTCTGGCGACTTACTGTTCATTTCTGAGAAAATTGTTGCCATAACCCAAGGCCGAGCGATTCCCTTAGAACAAATCAAACCACGTCCCCTTGCGACACTTCTCGCTAAATACGTTACCAAGACGCCTGCAGGCATTGGTCTCGGTATGCCAGAAACAATGGAAATGGCCCTTAAAGAATGTGGTACACCAAGAATTCTCTTTGCATCAGCCGCAAGTGCTGTTACTAAGCTCCTTGGCAAAAAAGGCGTTTTCTACGAGATTGCTGGCTACAAAGCGTCTTCTATTGACGGTCCTACACCCAATACAATTCCACCTTATAATAGGCACGTCGTCCTTGGACCCCTTCGTCCAGATGAAGTAGCTGCTGAAGTCAGTCAATTCCTTGGTGGTACCCAAGTTGCTGTCGTTGATATTAACGATTTGGATGGCGTTATTTTAGGTGCTTCCAGCCCATCTATTGATCGTGCTAAGCTCGTTAAAATTCTTAAAGACAACCCCCTTGGTCAAGACCATGAACAAACACCAATGGGGATTATTAGAAAAATATAGCAAAGTAAAGCCGAGGTGTGTTATTGCACCTCGGCTTTTTTAGTGAGCATATGATTTCTATAGAAAAATGCTAAACTGCCAAAGGTTCTAAAAATAGCAGTCATAAAGAGTGCAAAAGCAATGCCTTTAAGCGATAAGAACCAGTGCCCTATTAGAGGTGCAACCGCTAAGCTTAAATTAGTCAGCGTACTATAAACCGCTAAGTAAGTCACCCGATCCGTTTCCGGCGTTACCTCCAGCAAACCACTTAATAGCACGGTAGTTGTCCCCGCAATAAATATGCCCGAAACAAATGAGGTTACGGTCAGTACATACAAGTTAGGGGAGAAAATATACATGATAGGGGTTATCGCCATACCCAAGGTATTAACAGCCAGTACAAACGCACTACCCCTTCGGTGTATGACATGGCCCCAGTACCCGTAGGCGAAAAACATCGTGATAGAAGAAGCAACCGAAATGATTGCGAGCCACATTTCATCTGCACCTAAGGTTTTTATGGTGTATATGTTAAAGAGAGGCCAGCCCATTTGCCAACCGAAGTGAAAAATTAAGCTACAAGATGTAAAAAACAGAAACTGCTTATTTTTTATAATTGATTTTAAGCTGTCCATAAAGTGTGTTTGCTGTACAACCGCTTCCTCTTTTGTTTCAAACTTTCTAAATACGAAAATTTCTAATATGCCAAAAATAAAAGCCGCTAAATAGAAGCACTGATAAATAATAATTCTTTCTCCATCGGTTCGCGGCAGTCCTGTAATAACTTTTCCAATAAACAGGGTCATGACCATTACAACCGGAACGGTTAATTTGTTTCTTAACCCAATAGCATAGGCACGCTTATTTTCTGGAAACAAATTACCAACTACTGCCTGATAGCTGGTTTGATAGAGCGCGTCTGGAAAACACATGAGTGAGTAGCACAGTAAAAATGCAGTGACTTGATAGGCGCCGCCAAGAAAGGGAATACCCGCCATTAACAACAGAAAAAAGCGGCCTGACCCAATCAGTCTTAGGGTAACACGCCTTAAACTAGGCATTTTTCGTATAAAAATAGCACCGGGTATAACGGCAAACAAGGTTATGAGACCTGGGAGTGAATTGAATAACGACATGGCAAATTCATTGCCACCAATGCGTTCTAAAAATTTAATTGCAAATGGTCTGTGAAAGTTGTTAACTATTTCAAAGATAATACCATAGAGCACAAATCGTTTTAACGTTGGATCCATTTCTGCTAATTGTCGCTTAGGTGTCTGTCTTTTCATATAGTGAGCCTCCCAAAAGCCGACCTAGTTCTCTGGCATTAAGAATTCTAAAATAATTCCTGTAAAGAAAGTAATGCAAATACCTGACTCTAGAATAATCCTTATCCCTTTATTAAATGCAAACCCTGACTCTGGCATGATGAGTGTTATAAGACCAAATAAAAAAGAGAGTGCAAGAATCCAAGTCGATTTTGTTGTCCATTTCATTTGCTTGGCAGTTTCAATGGACATGTTGAACAGTGCAGCTATAAGCAAAAAACCCAAAGCACCCAATACAGGAAGCGGAATAAACAATAATTTGGACGACAATCTAGGCATAATACCAATAAGCACTAGTAGTCCTCCCGTTAAAACCACTGATTCGTTGCAATTCTTTTGTAAAAAACTCTGCATACCCAAATTAAGTGATTGTGCACTCGTTGGCAGTGCCCCAAATAAAAACGACAGCAGATAGCCAACTGCATTGGTTCTTGTCCCCTTTTTAAACAAGGTTAGCTCTTCTGCTTCTCCAAGTCCTGCTTGCTTTGCATAGACATTTAAGTCCAAAAACTGCTTAACAAGCAGAACAATTACTATAGGGATAACGATGAATACCGCTTCCTGATTGTAGGTAGGTGTGTAAGGCAGCCACTCAGGCAGACTAAACCACCTATCGTTGTACTCAGTCCATTTGACTAAGCCAAGTGGCAAACTGATTGTCACACCAAAAAGCATTCCAAGCCCTATGGCACCGTATTTTAAAATACCTTTCCCATACTGGTTTAAAAACAAAGTAAACGCCAGCACAGAAGTTCCAACCAATACATTGCGCACACTACCATAGTCAGGTGAACCTACTCCGCCTAAAAACCAGTCAAGTGCAGTTGGCAGCAGCGTTATGCTATAAATGAGCATTGAAGCTACAACCACCGGTGTTGTCAAAGGCTTCTTTGCGCGCTGCCAAAGCTGGGATATACCTAAGGATATAATAGCACCAAGACACAACATCATAAAAAAAGCTCTGAGATTCAGCTGAGACGCCGCTCGAATTCCAACCGCCACAACTGCTATATCTGCACCGAAAACCATAGGTGCATGACTGCCTATCCACTTATGATTCACACTATGAAGCAAGGTCATTACACCAGAAAGTAAAATGGTGATTTGGGTCATGCGAAGCATTTCATCATGATTTAAGCCAACAATAGCACCAAAAAGAACGGGAACCGCTACGATTGTAGGCAGTGCTATCAATAAATGTTGAAGTGAAATTCCTGTAACGGAAGCAATCGCTTTATATGCGGGCTTCACTTGTTTATGCATCTTCTCACGCTCCTTAGGGTCAACCCTATCTAGGCTAGGTCCGCTAAAATTGCATCTATAGCAATTGGCGTTGGCTGCATTTGCTTAAATGTATAAATATGTTTAAATCCGAGTTCCTTAAGCACCTTTAATACTTCCTCAAAACTATGTCCAATATCCTCTGGTTGATGGGCATCTGAGCCAATGGTCAGTAGTTCACCGCCAAGAGTTCTATAAAGCGTTAATAATTCATAAGATGGCAAAGTCTCATTTAATCCCTGTCTAAGTCCAGACGTATTCACTTCAATACCGCGATTCATCGCAATGAGCTTTTTTAAAACAGGTTCAGCATGCTTTAAGAAAATTTCTTTTGGCAGATTACGAACCTCTGTATCATAACGCTTAACGATGTCTAAGTGCCCAATCACACAAAAATCAGAGAATTCATTTAGCATGCTTTCAAGTTCCTCAAAAGCAGCTTGTAATGCTTCTTCTGGCGTTTTGCCTATATAGTATTCGCCTAAATACAAATCTTTTTTATTTACATTGTGTAAAGAGGCAATGACAAAGTCTGGTTTTACCTTTTCTACAAGTGTCGCACATCTGTCTAAAATATGTGGTTGAATGCCTATTTCAAGACCTAAATTAATCTGTATTTGGCTGCCATATTGATTTCTAAATGCTTCTATTTCTTGTTGGTAATGGTCTGTATCAAACTCAAATTCTATCTCTGAACTGTTGTATTCATAGTCAATATGATCTGTGAAAGTGATTTGCTTAAACCCTTTTTGAATGCCACTTTCTATCATTGCTTTCATTGTGACATCTGTATCTGATGAAAATCCGCTGTGCATGTGAAAATCGTACATATTTACCTCCGCTTGCTTTACCCTAATTACATTTTTAAAGTTGTCGGCGCTCATTATAAACGATATCCGACGACTTCTATTATACCATGACTTTGTCTAATATTTTATGAATCAAAAAAAGATGATTGAGTGCACAAGCCCTCAACCATCAATATTGTTAACGTATACTTACCAATCTAAAATGCAACTTCCTCAATCTCGAATGCCTCAGCATCATAGCCTTTATCTTTGTCTAACTCGCCTTCTGCTCGCTTATTTTGCTCTAAAAAGTGAATCCGCTCGCATAAAAACTCAGTTGCATAAACCTTCTGTCCTTCGGCATTTTCATAACTGCTTGTCCTAACGCTGCCTTCAACTGCAATCAATGATCCTTTTTTAAGATACTTTGATGCATTTTCAGCTGTTTTCCCCATAAACAACAGTCTTGGAAAATCTGCTGTCGGCTTTTTATCTCGCTTATCCTGTTCACGTTTTTCTTTGGATAAAGGTCTGTCTACTGCTAATGTGACACGCGCCATAGCCAAACCACTTGGTGTGAATTTTAAATCCACATCTGCTGCTAATCTTCCAATTAACTCAATTCGATTCATTTTGAAATCCTCCATTTGTAATATATTTACAGTTTAACTCAATTGTAATATTTTGTAAATACTTTTTTGTTTGTTTTCTCCATCTTTCTTGATTTTTTAACGATTAAAAGGTATGATTACAATGTTCAAAATTTGCTGAAAGGCTTAATTGCCATCAGTAATAGCAAAATGGGGAGGATTTATAATGAGTTATCACATTGGCGCCAACAAAGGCGATATTGCAGAGAGAATCTTACTGCCGGGCGATCCGCTTAGAGCAAAATTTATCGCTGAAAACTTTTTCCAAGAAGTAAAATGCTACAACGAAGTAAGAGGTATGTACGGTTATACTGGTCTTTACAAAGGCGAGCGTATCTCCGTTCAAGGCACTGGCATGGGTATCCCATCAATCTCTATCTATGTTAACGAGCTTATTCGTGATTACGGCTGTCAAGAGCTTATTCGCATTGGCACTGCTGGTTCAATGAGAGAAGACATCAACGTCAATGACGTTTTAATGGCTACTGCCGCAAGCACTAACAGCAACACAATGCAAAGAGCTGTTAACGGTCTTAACTTCTCAGCGGTAGCAGATTTTGAGCTCATGAAAAAAGCTGATCTTGCTGCTGAAAAATTAGGCATCCCAATGAAGGCTGTCAACGTTCTTTCTAGTGATACTTTCTACAATGATGATCCTGAGTGGTTCAAACCATGGGCTAACTTAGGGATTGCTGCGGTAGAAATGGAAGCTAGTGCGCTTTATATGCTTTGTGCTAAATATGGCGTTAAAGGCCTCTGTCTCTTAACGATCAGCGACCACATCATTAAAGGTGAAATGAACTCTTCTGAAGACAGAGAAAAGCGTTTATTAGATATGATTAACATCGCTGTTTCACTCTAAACTCAGTCATAAACGCATAAAATCCAAAAGGACTTTGCCACTCACCTCTAAGGTGGTTAGCAAAGTCCTTTTTTATGTTTATATATTCAAGCTATTCATAGAAACCACCTGATAATTTTTCAAGGGCTTCAAAATCTTTAATTATAATTTGGCTCTTTTTCTTTTCAATATACCCTATCTCCGAAAAATCTTTGATGACGCGACAGAGATGTCTATAACTTGTTCCGAGCATGGTCGCAATTTCTCTTAAATCAAATGTTTTGATTTCTTGAACGCGACGATCGTCTACAAAGTTAGAAATAGACAACAAATAACCCGCAAATCGATTTTCTAACGGATAGCTTAAATTTATTGCCATCGCATTTGATACCGCAGATAATTTAAGACTAAGACTATTAATGATAAACCTCATGAAAATAGGGTCATCAAAAGTGAGCTCTTTTAATTTGCCAATATCTATACCAATAAGGAAACAATCCGTTACAGCGTTTACAGTCGTCTTGACTATTCGATCCACGCCAACTTCTAAGTCCCCAGCTAGTCCTAATGGTTTTATAAATCTTAGTAATATGGTCTTCCCATTTTCTAATACAAAATAAACTTTCAATGTACCAGAAACTAGAAAATAGAAATTATCTAAATGTGAATTCACCTCATAAACATTGTCACCACGCTCAATACGGTATAACTTAAAATACTCTGAAATATCATTTGAAAAATTCTCTAATATACGATACTTGTCTATATAGTATGCCATTAATTTAGGATCACTTACTTCAATCATAATACACACCCTTTCCATGTCCATTATACATGCTAAATGACGTTTTTAAACTACATCTGGCACTTTTAAGGACATTTGTCCATTTATCCAAATTGTCTGTTCATTTGTTGGATTTTCAGGTAAAATGGGTAAGAGTAAAAAAAATGCGGGGGTAATAACATGATAATTATTCCAAGTTTGGATATTCAAAATGGACACTCTAAATATCCCTTCGAGGGCAATCGATCACCAGTTGAGATTGTACAAAATTTAAAGAAAAAAGGCTTTCATCACTACCTATTAACTGATCTTGACGGCGTTTTTTCTGGTGAATTCGTTCACTATGAGCTTATAAAAGAATTAAAAGCTGAAAATATTTCGCTCTATGTGGGTGGTGGTATCCGTAGCTTTGAAATTGCAGCTAAGATTTTTGAGGCTGGAGCCGATGCAATTGTTATTGGGACTATCGCCATTAAAGATCAAGAACTGCTCATGAGTTTGTTGGATGCTTATAAAGAGAAGCTATATGTCGCAATAGACACCTATGAAAATTCTGTGTTTATAGAAGGATGGGTTGAAGATAGTGATGTGGATGTAACCGAATTTATCTCATCCATGGCACTACTCGGCGTTGAACGCCTCATACACACTGAAATATATCACGTAGACAACTTAACTATCTGCTCTAATAAAGTCATGCATAATCTTTCTGAAGCTTACAACATTAAAATTACACCTGGCATAGACATCAGCAAAACGATTCTATTTGAAGAATTTTTACGTTGTGGCTGTACGGAGGTCATTGTAGGTGGGTCATTAGACATGCTAGACTTAGACAGTTATAAGCAGTATAACGTTTAATCCAAAATTAAGAGGCTGTACCAGCGAGAAATCGCTGATACAGCCTCTTTTTATTTTTTGTTATCTTGTTTGTTCAGTAAAAATATACCGAAGTGCATTGGTGTCCTTACGTGCCATAAACAAAGGACCTTCAATCGATACAGATAAATTAAATACGCTCTGAGCAGCATTCGAGCCCGTAAGCGCAGGCGCATACAACTCTGTCTTATCCTTCATTTGATATTCATTGAAAGCTGGATTGGACTTGCAGAAAGCTTCAAAGATTGCTTGAGAATTATTATAGGAACAGTTTGTGCTATAGCTATTCATCAAATCTTTGAATATTTCCCAGTTATCTATGCCAAATGGCGAGGTGAAAATTGGCACTAACTGTTGAATTCTTCTCTCCATAGAAATGACATGACCACTAGACTCAAGGTATGCTGCTTTAGGAAGAACCACATCTGCCATTTCTGCTGCAGGTGTCATGTGGGTGTCTTGAACCATCAAGAAATCTAACCCTTCAACGAAGCTTGGATCAACCGATTCGCCAAAAACTAACATCGCTTTAAACGTCTCATTAGCTTTTTCGGTGAAGTAGTATTCATATGAATTTATGTCCATATAAGCCAAGCCTTGGCTATTTATATTTCTACGTAGCTTTAACAAACCGTTTCTTGGCTTGTCAATGTGACCTGACACCGCCGCAATGATTGCCAAGAGTCTCTCGGTCTCTACGCTTACCTGTGATTCATCGAAAACAATCATCATGTGTTTGAGGTGACAAATATCATGAACAATCTTCTCCGCTTCAACACTGATGCTAATAGACTCCAGTTGCTGTTTAAGTGCTTCAATTTCAGTTAACGCAACACCAACAGGATAGCTATTGGTTTGTTGAATGACGCCTTTAAGGACTTCTTTGAGCAAAGTACTGTCATCTGCAAGACAATATTTTTGAGAAGCAAAACGATCCAGTTTTGTCTTTTCATGATGACAATGAATCAACCTTGCCCCTTTTCCAATAGCCTCTTTGATTTTAAATCCTAAAACACTGCTGTCTTTAATAGGATCAATCCCAAAGGTCCAGATTAAGTCTGTGTGGACAAGTTCTTCTATTTGATTAACCGTCGTATCCGATCCAAGTACATCGCTTAAACCGCCTTTTCTCTGGTTAAATGAGAACAATTTATCTGTGCCCAAAATATCTTTGCCGAAAGTCTTGATCATGAATAAGTCTTCAAGTGTATAACGGTCTGAAACCGAGATACCAAGTGCATCATGACCATATCTGAGTTGGATACTCTGTGCCTTTCTCGCTACAAATAGCAAAGCCTCTTTCATGTCGACCGGTGTCAACACGCCATCTTTACGAATTAAAGGCTGCGTGATTCTATTTTCTTTCATATAAGTGTCATAACCAAAACGGCCTCTTGAACAAAGCAAACCGCGATTAACACTATTCTCAGCTACTGGTAATGCTCTTAGCAACAAGCTACCTTTAGAAGCCATATCTGCTTGACAGCCTACTGAACAACCTACACAGGTCGTTTGTGTATGTGTTTCGTTAAGTGGAACAGGCTTTTGAAGACTCTGCTTCTCTAATAAAGCACCTGTTGGACAAACTGACACACATTGACCGCATGAAATACAGTTGGTTGCATCTAATTTCTTTTCAAGTGCTGGAAGAACAACCGTTTCAAACCCTCTGCCTACTAAACCAAGCGCAGTTTGATCCGTAACTTCATCACAAATGCGTACACACATACCGCAAAGAATACACTTATTCGGGTCTCGTTTGATATATGGGTGATCATCCTTAAACGCTAAGGCGTGCTTGTCACCTTCAAAACGCAGGTCCCGAATGCCATATATATTCGTTTGCTTAATGAGATTACACTCAAAGTAGTCATGACAACCACATTCTAAGCAGCGATTTGCCTCCGAGTTAGCTTCAAGTTCTGTATAGCCATGAACCACTTCTTCGAAATTATTAATTCTAAGCTCAGGTGCTTCATGTCCCATATGCGATCTATTAGCTTTTTCAATATGAGCCAAATCAACAGGTTTAAGTTCCTGCTTTACATAAAACGGCTCAACTTGTGGCTTAAGCGCCCCATTCAAGTAAGAATGGATTGCACGAGCAGCATATTTACCATCCGCAATTGCTGAAATAGCAATATCTGCCCCATTATTAGTCGCATCTCCACCAGCAAAAACGCCTTCAAGATTTGTCTCAAACGTTTCAAGATTTGCCACCATATTGCCCCACTTATTAAGACTAAGGGCTTCAAGTCCTTCGTTCTTAAGTTTTTGACCAATGGAAACAATGACGCTGTCTACTGCTAACACTTCTTCTTCACCTTCAATAGGTGTTACAGAACGTCTGCCGGTTTTTTCATCTATCACAATTTGCATTTTTTGCAGTCTGATTTCTCCGACTGCACCTGCACCATTGTCTATAATTTCAATTGGGTTAAGAAGGAACTTGAATTCAATGCCCTCTTCTTCAGCCTCTTCAATTTCTACGTCAGTGGCAGGCATATCTTCCTTCGTTCTTCTATAAATAGCATAAACCTTTTTAGCACCCAGTCTCTTAGCCGTTCTGCACGCATCCATGGCTGTATTACCACCACCGATAACCGCAATCACGTCTCCTGTACGAACAGGTTCATTGACCGCGAATTTCGTTAAGAAGTCAATTCCGCCAAAAACGCCTTCAAGCTCATCACCAGGCACATTCATTTTTGCAGATTGCCATGCACCAATCGAAACATAGACGGCATCGTGATTCTCACGAATATGGTCTAAAGTAATATCTTTGCCAATACGCTTATTTGGGGTTAACTTAACGCCCATTTTCTCAACTATTTTTACTTCACCATGAAGTACTTCCTTAGGTAATCTATAAAGGGGAATACCATATTTGAGCATGCCACCAAACTCAGGCATTGCTTCAAATACCTCAACTTGATGTCCTTCACTCGCTAAATAGTACGCCGCGGATAAACCACTTGGCCCACCGCCAATAATACCAACTTTTTTGCCTGTAGGTGCTTTGATTGCTGGCATATAAGGATTTTCTTTTGCTAAATCCATGTCTGCCACGTAACGCTTAAGCCAAGCAATAGAAACAGAATCTTCTACAAGTGCTCTACGGCAAGCCGTTTGGCATGGATGTGGACAAACACGTCCAATGGATGCAGGGAATGGTAGTTTTTCTTTGATAAGCTGAAGGGCTTCATCGTAAGCTTTGTTAGCAATCAATCCAACGTAGCCCTGAACGTCAACTTTTCCGGGACAACCATTTGAACATGGTGCTTTACAGTCTCCTGTATGATCGGACAGTAAAAGTTCTAATGTTGTTTTTCTTGAAGCCTTGACTCTATCAGTTTGTGTAGAAATAATCATGCCATTATGGGCAAGCGTTGAACACGCTCTAACTAGTCTAGGATTTCCCGCAACTTCAACCACGCAAATCCCGCATGAACCATAGTTTTTGATTTTTTCATTCTGACAAAGGGTTGGTATTTCAATGCCGTTCTCTCTTGCAATCTCCAAAATGGTTAGGTCGCTGAAGGAACGAATTTCTTTTCCATCTATATTGATATTAATAAAAGACATCTCGCATCACCTCTCAACTTAATCCACTATGATTGCACTAAACTTACAAGTCGACAGACACTGACCGCATTTAATACACTTATCTTGGTCAATGTGGTGTATCGCTTTAACGCTGCCTGTAATCGCATTGACTGGGCAAGCCTTAGCGCAACGCGTACAGCCCACACACTTGTCATCTACAATGTCATAGCGAATCAATGCACTACACTGCTTTGCTGTACACTTTTTATGATAAAGGTGGTCCTCATACTCATTTCTAAAATACTGCAAAGTTGTCAATACTGGATTTGGTGCTGTTTGACCAAGGCCGCAGAGAGAACCCTCTTTTATTTTGTATGAAAGTTCTTCAAGAAGTTCTAAATCGCCTTCGCGTCCTTCACCGATGGTAAGTCTTTCTAAAATTTCAAGCATGCGCTTCGTGCCAACTCTACAATAAGTACATTTGCCACAGCTCTCCTTACAAGTAAAGTCTAAGAAGAATTTAGCCATATTGACCATACACGTTGACTGGTCCATTACAACCATACCACCCGAGCCGACAATAGCACCCGTCTTTTGAATAGACTCATAGTCTACAGGTGTATCTAATAGTTCTGTCGGTATACACCCGCCAGACGGACCGCCGAGTTGAACGGCTTTAAACGGTGCTGACCCTACCATTCCGCCGCCAATTTGGAATATAACGTCTTTTAGGCTCATGCCCATTGGAATTTCTACAAGGCCGCCCTTTTTAACTTTACCTGTTAAAGCAAATACTTTTGTACCCTTACTGCGTTCAGTACCAAGGCTAGAAAAGGCTTCCGGACCGTTACGAATAATCCAAGCTACATTTGCAAATGTCTCAACGTTATTAATATTTGTCGGCTGATCCCAGAAACCTTTTTCAGCTGGGAAAGGTGGCTTAAGTCTTGGCATGCCTCTTTCACCTTCAAGAGAAGCAATCAATGCCGTTTCTTCACCACAGACGAATGCACCTGCACCTGCTTTAATTCTAAGATCAAAATTAAAACCTTCCACGCCGAAGCAGTTTACACCCAAAAAGCCTTTTGCTCTTGCTTGTTCAATTGCTTTTTCAAGACGAACAATCGCAAGTGGGTACTCCGCTCTGACATAAACCACACCTTCTGTAGCGCCAATGGCATAGGCACCTATCATCATGCCTTCTATTAAACCATGTGGATCGCCTTCTAAAACACTTCGGTCCATGAAAGCACCTGGATCGCCTTCATCTGCATTACATACCATATATTTAGGGGTTCTATGCGCCTTGCGTGCCGCATCCCACTTAAACCAAGTTGGGAAACCTGCACCGCCACGGCC
>JBGSUZ010000531.1:0-9003 GCA_041753235.1 Acidaminobacteraceae bacterium | reverse complement strand
TGTATTATTTGTATCAGCTGAGGCGGTACCTTTTAGTAAAACTGGAGGCTTAGGGGACGTCGCTTTTTCATTGCCTAAGGAACTTAGAAAGAAAGGTTTAGATGTACGCGTAATGATTCCAAAGGATTTTAACTTGCCTATGGAATTAGCTTCGAAAGAGAAAACACTTTACGAAACTCATTTTAAACTGGGGTGGAGACAGGTTTATCTCGGTATTAGCGAAATTGAGCACGATGGTGTCCATTATTATTTTATAGACAATGAGCAGTACTTTAAACGTGGAAACTTATATGGTTACGACGATGACTACGAGCGTTTTTCTTACTACAGTCAAGCTGTACTAGAGGCTATCCGCTATTTGGACTTCAAGCCTGAGGTTATTCATTTAAACGACTGGCATACCGCTATGATTCCAATGCTAATTAAACGTAAATTTTACGATGATGAAGTGCTTAAGGATATTAAAACAGTCTTTACAATCCACAATCTTAAATATCAAGGCATTTTCCACCCAGAAATATTAGACGATTTGTTTGGTATGAGTCTTGATACTTATCATGACGGGAGCATCGCCTACAAAGACCGAATTAATTTCATGAAGGCTGGCATTAATTATGCTGATTATGTGACGACGGTCAGTCAAACATACGCTTCAGAAATTCTAGATAGTTTCTATGGGGAACAGTTAGAATGGGAGTTAAGTCAGATACAGCACAAACTTGGTGGCATTGTTAACGGTATAGACACTCAGTCTTACGACCCTGCAACGGACGCACTTATTTATAAAAATTACAGTGCGCAGACGCTAGAATTAAAGGGCGAAAATAAGATTAAACTACAGGAACTGTTAGGTCTCAAAGTTAACGCTGATATTCCACTCATAGCGATTGTCTCGCGTTTAGTGGATATGAAGGGTCTTGACTTAATGGAACATGTTATCCAAGAGTTTTTCGATCAAAATATACAAATGGTTGTACTTGGCAAAGGCGATACGCACTACGAAAATATGTTCAAGTACTATGCCCAGCGATACCCAGAACGTATGCGTGTTATCGTTGAGTTCAACAATTCACTGGCGCAAAAAATTTATGCAGCTGCCGATATGTTCCTCATGCCTTCTAAGATTGAACCTTGTGGTATAGGACAAATGGTTGCGTTACGCTATGGTGCGATACCAATTGTAAGAGAAACAGGTGGTTTACGCGATACGATTATCCCGTACAATGAATTTACAGGTGAGGGAAACGGCTTTACTTTTGCCAATTATAATGCCCATGAGATGTTATTTAAGGTTCAGGAAGCCGTTCGGCTTTATCAGCAAAAAGAAGTGTGGAAGAAACTGATGTATCAGGCAATGACAGCAGACAACTCATGGAATAAATCAGCTCAGGAATACATCTCACTCTATCAGTCACTAGTTTAGGCGGTGTTCATATGGATTTAACTAAAAAACAGTTCTTGAGTGATTATATTAAGCGACTAAAGTCAGAGAGTGCCAAAGCAGTAGAGGACACATCGACTTGGGACCGCTATCATGCATTAGGCAGTCTGACTAAAGAATATTTAACAGACGACTGGGTGAATACCATTAAGGAGTACACCAATAGAGACTGCAAGCAGGTATTCTATTTCTCAATGGAATTTTTGACGGGCAGATTTTTATTAAATAACCTCAAAGCCCTTGGCATTTCAGATGTTGTTATAGACGCTTTTAAAGACCTTGGATTTGATTTAAACGATATTGCTAACATTGAAAAGGATCAGGGTCTTGGTAATGGTGGTTTAGGCAGACTGGCAGCTTGTTTTCTAGATTCCATGGCTTGTCTAGGTATACCGGGTCATGGCGTAGGGATTCGTTATAATTACGGCTTGTTTGAACAGAAAATTGTCAATGGGTATCAAGTAGAGTTCCCAGACCGGTGGTTGGAAAACCGGAATGTTTGGGAAGTTAAAAAAGCGGACAAGGCCATAGAAGTAAAATTTGGCGGCTATATGCGTCAAGATACGGTTAATGGACGCCTTGTATTTATTCATGAATATTATGAGTCTGTTCTAGCAGTACCTTATGACACACCAGTACCGGGCTATCTCAATGGTATTGTCAATACACTGAGACTATACAGCGCTGAGACAATGAACAGAGAATTTGACTTCATGAATTTTAACCGTGGAGATTATTCCAGAGCCTTTGAAGAAAAGCATAACGTAGAGGCCATTTCGCAAGTACTTTACCCGAATGACTCCTATGATGAAGGCAAGGTGCTTAGACTTAAGCAAGAATACTTCTTTGTTTCTGCAGGGGTACAAGGCATAATCCGCTCTCACAAAAAGCGCAACCGCAGTATTTACGACTTAGATAAATACGTTTCTATTCACGTTAATGATACGCACCCTGCGTTAGCCATTCCTGAATTGATGCGGATTCTCATGGACATTGAAGAGTTGACTTGGGATGAGGCGTGGAAAATTACCACGAATGTCGTCAGTTATACCAACCACACCATTTTACATGAAGCAATGGAAAAATGGCCGGTAGAATTGTATCAGAATCTATTGCCGCGAATTTTCATGATTACGAATGAAATTAATGAGCGTTTCTGTCGTGACCTGTGGGATAAAAAGTACGAAGGAAACCTTCAAAAGATATCAGAAATGGCAATCATATCTAATAACATGGTACATATGGCTAATCTATGTGTTGTTGGTAGCCATAGTGTTAATGGGGTTGCAAAACTGCATAGTGAGATTCTTAAAACAAGAGAAATGAAAGATTTGTATGACTTCTTCCCTCAGAAGTTCAACAATAAGACGAATGGCATCACCCATCGCAGATGGTTAATGTACAGTAATCCAAAACTATCCAGTCTCATTACAACTACGATTGGAGACGAGTGGATTCATAGACCGTTAGAGTTGGAAAAATTATTGGCATATCGTAATGACAAGGCTTTCTTAGATCAGCTGATGGCAGTTAAACTAGAGAATAAAGAAAGACTTGCAAGGGTTATTTTGCAGCGTAATGGGGTTGTTGTTAATCCAAAATCCATTTTTGACATACAAGTCAAGCGGCTTCATGAATACAAACGCCAAACGTTGAACATTTTGCATATTATGCACCTGTACAACGAATTGCGTGAAAACCCTGACTTGGATGTGCCACCTAGAACATTTATCTTTGGTGCTAAGGCTGCGCCAGGTTATTACATTGCCAAGCAGATTATTAAGTTAATCAACGCAGTTGCAGATGTGGTGAACAACGATAAGTTAGTGAACGATAAGCTGAAGGTTGTCTTTATGGAAAATTACGGTGTATCCTTAGCCGAACTGCTCATGCCTGCGGCGGATGTCAGTGAACAAATTTCAACAACAACTAAAGAGGCTTCTGGTACCGGCAACATGAAATTTATGATGAATGGTGCAGTTACTATTGCAACACTAGATGGCGCTAATGTGGAGATTTTAGAGCAAGTTGGCAATGACAACATGTTCATATTTGGTCTTAAGGAAGACGAGGTTTACAATTACTATGCAAACCGTAATTATAACGCCTACGAGGTGTTCCAAAATGACCCAAGACTCCAAAAAGTAATCAGCCAGCTGAGCAATGGTCATTTAAAAGTAATGGAAGGTGAATTCTCAATCATTCAGGACTCATTGATTAGACATAATGATGAGTACTTTGTCCTCAAAGATTTTGACTCCTATGCACTTGCTCACAAGCAACTGGCAGAAGCTTACAGAGATAAATACCGATGGGCTGAGATGTCTCTTGTGAATATAGCCAAGTCAGGTACCTTCTCAAGCGATAATACCATTCAGCAATATGCAAAGGATATTTGGCATATTAAAAGTGTCCGATAGGAGAGGGTGAGTGCAGTGGAACGAATATTTGCCAGTGCCAAAGCTTTGGCTCACAAGGACTATGGTGCGGCTTACAGTAAAGAATCTACAAGTTTTCGCGTCTGGAGTCCAGCCGCTTATAAAATTAGATTAGCGATTTATGAGGAATGGGACGACATCTATAGAGATGAATTTCCTATGATTCAAGGTGGAGATGGCAGTTGGCATGTAACTATTGACGGTGACCTTCTCGGTAAGTGCTATAATTATCTGCTGGAGTATGAGGTAAATGGGACGACCCTTGAAATATTAGATCCATATGCGAAGGCTAGCAGCCCAAATGCTAAGAAGGGGATGATTGTAGACCTATCTCTTACAGACCCAGAGGGTTTTAGAGAGCAGGATGAGCTCCCCCTGATTCATCCACTCAAATCCATCATTTATGAGCTTCATATTAGAGATTTTTCAATTTCACCTAGCTCTGGGATTGAGAATAAGGGACTTTATCTTGGGTTAACAGAAACAGGGACTGCTTGTAATGGGCTAACAACAGGGTTAGACCATTTGGTGGAGATGGGGATAACGCATGTCCACTTAATGCCTGTTTCTGATTTTGTAACGGTGGATGAACTCAATCCTGTTACTTATAACTGGGGATATGATCCAATACAGTACAATGTACCAGAGGGGTCCTATGCAACAAATCCAAGAGGTATAGAACGGATTAAGGAACTTAAACAAATGATTCACGCTTTTCGTCAAAAGGGTCTTAGGGTAGTACTGGATGTGGTTTATAACCACAGTTACTACGCTGAAGACTCAAACTTCAACAGACTAGCCCCTAACTATTATTATAGGACGCGGGGAGGCCAATTTACCAATGGTTCAGGTTGTGGCAATGAGTTTAACTTTAGCAAACCTATGATGCAGAAGTTTCTATTAGATTCTTTGAAATTTTGGATGCTGGAATATCGCCTTGATGGTTTTAGATTTGATTTAATGGGCCTTTATGACCATGAAACGGTAGATATGATTTGCAAAGAGCTAAGAAAGACTAACCCGACCATCCTACTCTATGGTGAACCTTGGGTTGGTGGTCATTCAGGACTTCAAAGCAAAAAAATGTTTGTAAAGGGTTCTCAGCGAGGCAAGTATATTGCCGTCTTTAATGACGAGTTCAGAGATGCGGTTAAGGGCGACAATGACGACTACGGAAAGGGCGTCATTATGGGCAATGGCCTTTCTCTACAGAATGTGAAGAAGGGTATTGCGGGTGAGATTGCTTATAGCAAGCAGTTGACAGGTTTTGCCGATGAACCGATTGAGGTCGTTAATTATATTTGCGCCCATGACAATTTGATTTTGCGAGACAAAATTGAAAAGGTGACAGAAGGTGCTGACGAGGGTTACCGACTACGTGTTAATCGGTTAGCATTCACGCTGATGCTCATGTCGTTTAGCACGCCTTTTATACATGAAGGGACTGAGTTTTACCGGACTAAGCATCACGACCATAACTCCTATCAGTCTGCCGATAGTATTAATCAAGTGGATTGGGAGCTTAAGGCAAAGTATCATAGTTTTTATACCTTCATAGAGGCGTTAATAGACTTTAGACAAAATACTGGTTTGTTTAATCAAACAGCGGACGAGATACGCAAAAATTTAAAATTCCAAAATGTAGATTGTTTGGGCTATACCATCATGTTTGAAGAAAAGACTTACTGTTTCTACCACAACTTCTGTGACGTGCCAAGTCGCCGTCAGGTGCCAAAGAATGCAAGGGTATTCTTCTTAAATGACCAATACAATTTAGAAGGTGAGTGGCATGAAAGTAGGCATATGGTAGATGTTGAAGCAAAATGTTCTCTAATTTACAGTGTACAGGGTAAAGCATAACTTGCTTTAACGCCTGAATTTCGGTATCGTATAACTAAAATACGATAAAAATGAGGGCACAACTTATGAAAATATTGCAATATTTTGATAAAGGCTCAGTTCAACTGGGCCTTTTGACTGCTCATGGTGTTCTAGCGGTGTCTCATACCCTAGAGGAAATACTGGCTCTAGGCGATGAAGGTCTAGCCATATTAGAGGCTTTTGCTGATGAGAATTGGAAGGATGCAGCCTATAAAAAACTTGAAGATTTAACTTTAGCGCCAGTTGTCAGCCAACCTGAAAAAATTCTGTGTATTGGCCTTAATTATCAAACCCATTTAGATGAATGTAAAATGGAGTTTCCAGAATACCCAGTTATTTTTAGCAAGTTCAACAATGCTTTAGCAGCTCACGGAGAAGAAATAGTACTTCCAAAAAGTGCTGAAAAATTCGATTATGAAGCTGAATTGGTCATTGTTATAGGTAAAACGGCGTCGTATGTGCCTGAAAATGAAGCACTTGACTATGTACTTGGCTATACGATTGGTAACGACTTGTCTGCAAGAGACCTGCAGTTAAGAACCCACCAGTGGCTCCTAGGCAAAACCTGTGATCAGTTTGCGCCTGTAGGCCCTTGTATAGTAACAAAAGACGAACTTAATGTGGATGCAGGCCACTTAGACATTGCTTGTTACGTCAATGGTGAGCAACGACAGAAAGCCAATACCGAAGATATGATTTTTAGCTGTGCAAAGATAGTCAGTTACCTGTCTCAGCATATGACCCTAAAACCTGGAGACTTAATTTTCACAGGAACACCGAGCGGCGTTATTTTAGGACATCCTAAAGGGACGCGCAACTGGATGAAAAGCGGGGATGTTGTACGGGTTGAGATTGAAGGGATTGGGGCGCTTGAGAATCGGTTGAAGTAGATTCTTAAAGTCATACTACTTAAGGTCAAAACTGCTTAAGGTCAAAACCATATGAACATATTTAAACGGCAATTCAGTCGCCGTGAACTGTGCTTTTGCGCATTGCGCTTCTAAGGCTTATGAGTGATACGAATCAAACTCGCTGTCGCTCAGACAGTGATTCGTATTGCCTCATTTCACCAAGAAGCACATATGCGCTGCAGCGAGGTTCACTCTGACTGAGTTGCCGTTTAATGTACATAGCTTTCAAAATATGTACCTACGTAAGTGCTTAAAAAACAAGTAATTACAAAAACATGCAAAAAAACAAAAGACAAACCAAGCGCAAAGAACCTAGCTGAGGTTATATGCAGTTCTTGGCGAAATAGGGTCAGGCAGAATTACTGTCTGAGCGCAGCGAGTTTAATTCTGCCCCCCTATAAGCCGTAGAACTGCAATAATCGAAAGCCCAGTTCTTGAAGAGCAGGCTTGCCTTTTGTTTTTTTACAATGATTTGTACATGCACCCTTGTCTTTTAATTTTGTAGTGCATTTTACAAATACATCAAAATAGTTGACTGGCAAACCAATTAGGCGTATGATTAAATTAAAATTATAGGAAACTAAATAGTTTCCATTTATAGAAAGGAGTTTCTTATGAAAATAAATGATTTTGGATCGCTCATCAGAGGCATCACGTCTAATGTGAATTTATTTATAGGCTCAAAAGTAGAAAAGTATGGCATTAAACATGGTCAATTTGAGTATTTTCTTTTGATTTACAGTTCGCCGGGTATTAATCAGTTAGAACTTGCCAGACTGAAAAATGTGGGCAAAGCGAGTGTGACCAAAGCGCTGAAAATACTTGAAGACGATGGATTTATCACCCGAGTAGCAGATGAAAAAGATAAGCGTAACCAGTTGTGCTACATCTCTAAAAATGGTGAAAAGATTGTTAGTGAACTCGTAGACATCAAATCAAATATAGAATCAGACATATTTGAGGGCTTTTCAAAAGAGGATAAAATGTTATTTTATAATTACTTGGCGAAGCTCTATAAAAATTCAGAAAAGCTTGCATCTTCCGTGACGATTGAAGATTGGGATGAAGAATAATGAAATTTCCAATGCCGAGGGAATATAAGTACATTAGACCGATTGATGAAGTATGGTATGGAAAATCATCGTTTAAAGAGGGCTTAGTTGTTCCTGAAATTATTTTTGAGTATGGCAGTTTGCTTTCAAAGATAAAAACGATGCCATTTTATGCGAAATATTTGGTAGGCGTTTTTAGAGAACTACTTAAATCTGTAAAATCGATTCAGAATAACCCTTATACAGGCAACAAAAGCATCACGCCTGAGGGATTAGACGAAGTCATCGCCTATGCTAAATCCCTTGGTATTTCAGGTATTGGCTATACACAAGTGAAAGAGTCCCATATGTTTAAGGAGTCCATAGTACTTTTCAAAAATGCGATTGTTTTTACCATGGAAATGGAGAAGAGCGAAATAGAACTGGCGCCTTCAACAAGAACAATCAGAGAAATATTTCGAACCTACTATGAACTTGGGCGCTCGGTGAATCTTATATCCGATTTTCTTCGAAGTAAGGGCTATAATGCCCAGCCTATTGCAGCAATCGGCTGTAATCTCAACTTAACTGTAATGGCAAAAGATGCAGGTCTAGGTGGCTTCGGAAAACACGGATTACTCATAACGAAAGAATTTGGACCAAGCGTTAGACTAGCAGCAGTACTCACAGACATTGAAAACTTACCCATTAACATAGATAACAGCAAGGAGTGGATATGTTCGTTTTGTGATTCCTGCAATGCTTGTGTCAGAGCATGTCCAGCAAATGCGATTTACGAAAAACCACTTGTTTTTAATGATGGCAGCGAGCAGCATATTGATTTTAAAAAGTGCGCCGTGCCGTTTTCTAAGGAGAATGGCTGTACGGTTTGCATTAAGGAATGTACATTTTTCAAGAATAATTACGACAAGATCGAGCATGCGTATAGGAATAAGTAGAGGGATAATTGAAATACCAGTTAAAACCAAACGGCAATCCAGTCGCCGTGAACTGTGCTTTGCGCATATGCCCTGCAGCAAGGTTCACTCTGATTGGATTGCCGTTTAATGTACATAGCTTTTAAAATATGTACCTAAAGTGCTTCAAAAACAAGTAAGTACAAAAACATACAAAAAAACAAAAGACAAACCAAGCGCAAAGAACCTAGTTGAGGTTATATGCAGTTCTAGGCGAAATAGGGTCAGGCAGAATTACTGTCTGAGCGCAGCGAGTTTAATTCTGCCCCCCCTATGAGCCCTAGAACTGCAATAACCTAAGCTTAAGTTCTTGAAGCGAGGATT
>JBGSUZ010000530.1:0-1833 GCA_041753235.1 Acidaminobacteraceae bacterium | reverse complement strand
ATCTGGCGCATAGCCCCACAACTCTTTACGAACCCTTTCGTGAAGGTATTCAGCAAATGCTTCAGCCAAACGGTCTGCTAACGTCTTAATAATTAGCACACTATAAGAATCTTCTTTTGCCTCATAAGGCGCAAGTACCGCTTCAATTCCAAGTCCAGTCGTTACCGCAAAACCTCCCACGTAATCTTTATGTGCAGGTGTATGTTCTGCCAAACCGACAAAGTCTGCCAAACTCAAATGTTCACTCCCAGTAACCTGTTGTCTTAACATGCCAAACTGCGCTGTCCCAATTTTTAGAGATTCGCCATGACGTTCACATTCAAAAAGACCTGCAACCCCTCTTGGTTTTAAATGCACTTTAAGCTGTTCTAAAAGTTCTAAAGCGTCTGAGTAAAGTTTTTTAGCTGCGTCTCCTTGTGAAGCGTCTTCTAAAATTGCAGGATAGGGCTTAGTGAATTCCCAAGCGGTAAAGAAAAAGGTCCAGTCGATGTAAGGAATCAGTGCCTCTACACTCACTTGGTCAATGGTGTGCAGTCCTAACGCGCTTGGTGGGATAACTGAATCCGCTTTACTTGCTAATTGCGAACCTTTCTCAGTCATTTGATCTTTGACCGTTTCATAACTCACAAGTGGCTTTTTATGCTGTTCTGAAAGCGCTATAGCCGCCGCATAACTGGCATTAATTTTTTCAAGAAACGCTGGCTTTTCCGCTTCGTTAAGCAAATGTTTAGCACAGCTAACTGCATGAGGTGCATCGGTAGAATGAATGACCCCACCGCTGTAGCAAGGTGCAATTTTAAGCGCCGTGTGCAGACGTGAGGTTGTCGCCCCCCCAATGATCAGCGGTATTTTTAAACCTTCTGCCTCAAGCTGGGTCGCCACTTGTACCATCTCGTCTAAAGACGGCGTAATAAGCCCACTTAAAGCAATTAAGTCCACCTGTTCCCGTTTTGCAGTTTCAATAATAGTTTCTGTAGGAACCATTATCCCAAGGTCTATTACTTCAAAGTTATTACACTGCAGTACAATTCCAACGATGTTTTTACCGATGTCATGAACGTCTCCCTTAACTGTTGCAAGCAGCACTTTGCCAGCTCTCATTTGAGCCTTTTCACTATTTTCAGACTCTAACAGTGGCATGAGCAGCGACACTGCCCGTTTCATGACCCTTGCACTTTTAACGACCTGAGGCAGGAACATTTTACCCGAGCCAAACAGCTCGCCCACTGTACGCATGCCGTCCATAAGTGGCCCTTCAATAATCTCAAGCGCACTTGGTAAATTTAACTTCACTTCTTCGAGGTCTACTTCTAAAAACTCAGTTGTGCCATGAATCAAAGCGGTTTTTAGCCGCTGCTCTGGTGTGTTGTCCCGCCATGCTAAGTGTTTGATTTTATGCTGCTGTCCCTCGCCTTGAATAGTCTGTGCGTAAGTTATCAATTCATCCGTTGCCTCTGGGTGTTGATTGAGCACCACCGCTTCTACTCTTTTGAGCAGCTCTGGTTCTATCTCGTCATAAATTTGAATCATACCCGGGTTAAGAATTGCCATATCCAGTCCTGCTTGAATGGCATGATATAAAAATACAGAGTGCATAGCTTCTCTAACTGGGTTATTGCCACGGAAGGAGAATGACAAGTTGCTTAATCCGCCGCTGGTCTTAGCATGAGGTAAGTTCTCTTTAATCCAAGCTACCGCTTTAATAAAATCTACTGCGTAATTGTCATGAGCTTCAATGCCCGTACCTACCGCTAAAATATTCACATCAAAAATAATGTCTTGTGCTGGAAAGTTAAGTCGTTGTATTAGCAAGTCGTAGGCACGCTTACAAAT
>JBGSUZ010000529.1:0-6676 GCA_041753235.1 Acidaminobacteraceae bacterium | reverse complement strand
GTGTTGGAGGGCGGTTATGGAGAGGGAAGTGGGTTTCGATATTGAGGACACTTGGCTGTATATGGGCCTTCTGGCGCAGCGGGAAGAGGCTGAGGTGACGCGGTATATTCTGGCGAAGCGGGGGCAGGCGGTGCTGAGTAGTCAGGATGTGGCGGCTGTGGACATCTGAGATGCGTTCGACGCTGCGTGAGGTGAGGGCTAATTGTGGCAAGATGGCGCTTACGGAAAAGGGCGGTCAGTACGGCTGTGAGGCTCTGGAAAAGCTGCTTGGGTGGGGCGTTATTACACCGGAAGAGCTGGAGGTTATGCGGCTGCGGTTGACTTGTACTTATAGGGAAATTGGCCTACGGATGCAGATTGACCCTAGTACGGCTTATAGGACTGTCGAGCGGGTTCATATCAGGGTGCGGGCGCTGCATAAAGAGGTATCGGTTATTCGGCCTGAAAGTGGTGCGGTCGATGCTCAGTTAGAATCGAATGCGAAAAGGCTCCAGGACAAGATTTTAAAGGCGCAGCTGTCGGTTCAGCAGTGGGATATATATGTGCTGCTGTGTGAGGGGCTGAGTAACAATGAGGTTGCGCTGCGGCTTGGGGTGAAGAAGGAAACGGTGAAGAGTCAGAAGACGCGGATCAATAAGGCTCGGGAAGCATTAAACCGAATAGCTATGTAAAGGTAAATAAAACACAATGAAGCGAGTCCCTCTAGGGCTGTCTCTGAACATCGGTTATTAAGCCGATGTTTTTCTATGGGAAAAACTTGGTCTATGTGTATTGGCTGAATGAAGCGAAGTACTTTTTGTGTTTAAGTTGACAGAATTGATATGCAATTGCTGGATAATTTACAACAGTGTGTTAGAATGGGAATATAATACACCAAAGGGGGCTAGCACATGAAATTTCAAGAAATAATGGCGTGTCATAAAGACAATGAAGACGCTTATAAGCAGTTAGCTGAGTGTGTAGCAAAAAATAACATAGTACCATTTATAGGGGCAGGGCTTTCAGCTTGGAAGTACCCAGCATGGAGCAATCTTTTAACAGATATGGCTTCCGATTATGGTATAGAAGATGAAGTAAAAACAATGCTTGATAATGCTCAGTATGAAGAAGCTGCATCAAAACTTGAAGAAGAAATGACAACTTTTGATTTTATAAGAGCATTAGAGCAAAAATATGATCCGAATGAACTCAAAAATGTACAGCTACCTGAAATATACAAGCATATTACGTCGTTATGGCGTGGGAATATTGTAACAACTAACTTTGACCGCATATTAGAAAAAGCATATAGAGACGCAAAAATAGACTTGGACGCTATAACACCTTACGATGTTTTTAATAATAGGGTAGAGGCTGTAATACAACAAAATAGAAACCTCATAATAAAACTGCATGGCGATGTAAATGACAAAGACAATATGGTTCTGACAAAAAACAAATATGACGAATGTTATGGTGTTAAGGAAGTTGATAAGACACTTCCCATGCCAAAAGCACTTGAAAGAATACTTCAAGCAAGACAACTTCTATTTCTAGGTTGTAGCTTGCATAAAGACAGAACAATGCAAGTCATTCAAGCAGTTAGCAATTGTACTCATTTTGCAATACTTCCATTACCGGAAGAAACTAAAAATGATAAAAATTCTATGACGCCTAATCTTAAGGATGAAAACGGCGTACTATATAAATCATACTTAGAAAGAAGAAAATATTTAGCGAATCACAACATCGTCAGAATTTGGTATCCGAGTGGCGAGCATGATGCTGTTGAAGTAATACTCAAACAATTGGAAAAAGCATTTGGCAAAGCACACGAAGATGATCCAATGAGAAAAAATGATTTTAGATACGTACATCTCCACGACTTATTTGGTAGGGGCGAAAAGGTAGACGAAATAGTCAAAGACATGAGTAATTCAGAAGGTGGCAATGTATTTGTTGTTTCAGGTCCTCCTGGAATAGGCAAAACTGAGGTTTGTAGAGGCGTATACAAAAAACTAAAAGAATACTTTGCCACTTTGGACATGCCTTATGTAGACTGTACCGGAGTAACTACAATAGAAGCCTTTTATTACAAACTGGCAGAAGAACTCCATATGCCACTACCTGAAACAATTACAAAAGATGAGCTGCTAAAACTACTCATTAGTCATATAGACTCAATGACGAAAGCTAACAAGTTCATTCTGTATTTTGACAACTGGGAAGATGTTTGGTATGGCGTAAAGGATACTGTTCAAGAGAAACAAGAACTCCATAATTTTATGCAAATCCTAAAAACTAGCCATACCGATGTACTTGTGTCTACAAGAGAATACCCTGCTGGATGGGCTAAATTATCATATCCACTCTCACCGATAGACGAAGAACCAGCAAAGGCCCTCTTCTTGTCTATTTATGATTCAAAGCAAAATAATACTGATGAAACTTTATTAAATGAACTACTAAAAGAAATTGGAGGTTACCCACTGGCACTGGTTTTGGTAGCAAGCCAAGCATCAACACTACCAGATTTAGAAAGGCTACTAAGCGAATGGCAAAAAGCCAAAGCTGAAACTGGCAGAGAAAACCATAACAGCATGGAGGTAGCTGTACGCATGTCTTGGAATGCTATCGCACATTTAGAAAGTGCCAAGCATATATGGGGTGTACTATCATTAGCAAGTTCAGATATTTCACAGGAACTACTTGAAGAAATAATGTCTTATGGGTTTAAGAACGAGTGGATTACAGGTTTAATGGCACTTAATGAAGCTAATTTGATTTATTATAGAGACAAAAAAATAGCGATGTTAGCGCCTTTAAAAGACTTGTGTTTTAATCTCTATGAAGCAACAGGAACACAATTAGAAGAAGTGTGTCTCTTAGAATTTGCGTTTGCGTTACTAGAACGAGTCAATAACGCTAAAAATAATGTACCAGACCACCTTACAAGTCACCACGCTTTTATAGATGTGTTTGACGAAATATTGAGTGTGACAGAAAAGCTAATGCAAGTGAATTCTGAGGATACTCAGATACTATTTAATGAACTGGTAGACTACGTGACACCACAGTATATAAGAAGCCATAAGTCAATTCATGTAGTTGAAAAACTTTGTCAATACTATAAAGACAACTCTAAAGTACTTGGGAATGTGTTAAAAAGCCGTGGAGATTTGCAGAGCCGTTTAGGCGAAGTGGAAAAAGCGGATGAAAGCTACTTGGAAGCAGAGTCGCTGTATAGAAGCGAAAAAAATAATCTAGGCTTAGCGAATGTGTTACGCAGCCGTGGAGATTTGCAGAGTCAACTTGGAAAACCTCAGATTGCAATAGAAAATTTTGCAGAGGCGGAGAGACTTTTTAAGAATGAACAAGACAATCTAGGCTTAGCAAATGTTTATAGAAGTATGGCTATTTTGCTAATTAAACATATTGACGATTTAGAAAAGGCGCTGGAGTATCTTGAAGTTTCAAAGTTACTTTATGAATCTGAACAGGTAATTTCAGGGGCAGAAAATGTTCAAGGGATTATTGATGCAATCCATGAAGCAATAGGCTCAGCTTCAAATGAGGCTGAGTAAAAAAATAAAGAACAGTTTGTCGAAATGTAGACAAACTGTTCTTTATTTTTTCCCATGTTTCTGCCTAAGCAGTTCCATGTACTCTAAAACCTTCATTTGACCTTCTTCGTCCAGTTCGTCAAAAGCGATTTGGTTTGGTGTGGTTGTGGTAGTTGGCTCAGTAGGTACAGTTTCAATATTTGAAGCTATTGGAATAGCTCTTACATCGGTTTCGCCGAGGATATAGCACATGCTGACGCCGAAGAACTCGGCTAGCTTTTTTAGGGTGGCGTAGTCGGGGGAGCGCTTTTCTTTCTCATAGTAGCTGTATGAGGTTTGGGTAATGTTGAGCGCTTCTGCTATATCAGTTTGTTTTAGATTTTTTTCTTCTCTGAGTTCCTTTAAACGTTGACCGAACATATTATCACCCCTGTATTTTCAATGATACTAGGTGAAATGAAGTTTGAAAATTGCATACACCAAAATGGTATATATTTTCTTGACTAATTGTTATATGTTTGATATCTTTATGTTAATAGAACAATTTGGTATATAGAAATTGTCCCACCTCCCCCCCAACCAAGCCCCTCCTACAACATGCCACTACGGCAGGAGCGAGGGTGGTGGTGCGGGTGCATCGGGATTGAGGCGGGGTTGACTTGGGTTTTTGGTGTGTCGGAGGGCGGTTATGGAGAGGGAAGTGGGTTTCGATATTGAGGACACTTGGCTGTATATGGGCCTTCTGGCGCAGCGGGAAGAGGCTGAGGTGTCGCGGTATATTTAGGCGAAGCGGGGGCACCCACACTCAAAAAAACACCCCCTGCAGCAAACAATTCAAAACTAAACTGTCCGCTACAGGGGGCGCATATAACTATTCAATAAGCTCAGTGCTTATTAACCAGTGTAATTAAAGACGAGGTACATTAAATATTACGAAGCTACTTTAGCAATGCTAACCACTTCTTTGAAGGCGTCCAAATCTGAATGGATTTCATCTTTAAGTGGGTTTTTCTTGTTTTTGATGACTTTGCCAAAGTGGTAAATGGCAAGAGCAACGTTAGAAGCTAAAGCAAGAGCACTAACAACGAATAATGCAGTTGTGTTGTGTGAAGACTTAACTGCAAACATAGACGTGTCTACGAACGATGGGAAGCACATAACGAACATCATCCAAAGGCCAAGTGTTTGCGCTCTATGTTGTAGCCATGCACCCTTTTTAATGAAGAAAGCAGGGATGGTACAAGAGATAAGAAGTGCTGCACCTGCGTAGAATGAATGTTCCGGTACACAGTTGTAAACGTAAGCAAAGTTCCAAAGGTCATAAGCAATAATCCAGAACCAAAGTTGGTCAGGCCAGAGCATGTCTTTGTTTTTGTCTTTGCCAATAGTAATACCAAGCCAGCCAGAGATAGTGACAATGTTGAGAATACCAGCAATGCCGTTCATAATGTTCCAAGGACCGCCAACAATCATCATGCCGTCTACAATGCCGTTGAAGCCAGAACATTGGAAGTCACGAACAACTGCTTCACAGATGTTGATTGCCAAAATTAAGGCTGGGAACGTAAGCAGAATCTTGTTCTTATCAAGTCCTTTGACGTGGCGAAGTGCTAAGAAGCCAAGACAGCCTGCAAGGGCTGAATAAACTTTAGCCCAGTGGAACCAGCTGCCAACCGTTGAGCCGGGGCCAGCTGTTTTAGGCCAAACTGCAAAGGTCAAAACAATTGGTAAAGCCAAGTAAACTGCAAGTGAAAGCCATTTGTTACGTCTAGTAATTTCATTAACTAGGATGAGTGCCCCAAGTACGGCAAACCACATAAGTGCGCTGTACCATGGGATCGATTCGAATAAAAACATAAATTTCCCTCCCAAATTTAGTATGAATGTATAAGTACATGTCTTTAATTCAATTAGACTATACACCTAAAAAAAGAGGTTGTCTAGCGGAAAACAAGTGGTACGAGTGGTTATAGCACATTCTGAGTTCGCAAAAATGACTAACGGTCACTTTGAACAAGTCTGTAATCTTTGTGATTGCATTAACACCAGAAACTTTGCTGACTAAAACCATAAAATTATTGTAATCGAAAAAAAATTATTTTTTAATATAATTCACGCATCTAATTTGTCAATAATAAGGTACAATAATAGGGTAATGCATAAAAAGGTAGGATTAATAATTTACACTTACCAAACTTTTCAGACACATAACGGAGGTTATTATGAACAGATTTAAAAAGACAATTGCAGTGGGTATGTTGCTGCTCCTTATGGTCGGTATTCTTGCTGGCTGTAATGCGGATGAACTTAGATATTGGAATCAATCGGTTAGGTTATACAAATTGGGATTAGAGAGCGACTCGTATTCAAACGGTGAATTGAAACTTAATGTAGATACAAAAGCATTGGTTTCAAGCGTAGAAGATGCTGAAGAACTCAAAAAAATGATGCCAGCCATCAATTTGCTTGAAAAAGGCTCATTCAAATATGAAGTTGAGCAAAGTATTAAAAATGACCAGCAAAGTGTAAAAATATACGGCAAGGCAGATCCTACTGCCGAATACGTTTCTTACTTTGAAGTGCTCCGCGTGAATAAAATCAACTATATTAAAGTAGCACCAATCAAAAGCTTTATTCAGACTTATTTAGCTGAAGAAGCAGATGCAATCAAGTTTATCAATGCGATTCCAGAAGACGTTGCGTACATTGAAATTACTGACGAGTCTCTTGTTTCTGAACTCAATTCAGACAGCACGCTTGCTAATCCACTTGGCATTGACTATACGCAAAAAATGATGACCATGAGCAATACAGAGCAGGCCAAATCAACTGAGCCTTTCATCCAAGTGGTGGACAACCTCTTACGCAAGGGTTACGACGGCTACAGCATGGACATTATACGTCAAGACGGTAATACGTTTAAAATGACTATGAAATTCAGCGATTTAGGCGATATATTGGCAAAGTTCCTAAACTACACTTTAGACAATTCAGACCAAATTCAAAACGCTCTATTCGATGGCCTGCGTCAAGTGCCAGCTTCAGCTTTAGCAACTATGGTAGCAGCAGAAGCATTAACAGAAGCAGACAAGAACAAAGCCATTGACGACATGCAAGTTATGGCAAAAGAAGCG
>JBGSUZ010000528.1:0-2040 GCA_041753235.1 Acidaminobacteraceae bacterium | reverse complement strand
AAATAACACCGTTAATCACGTAATGTCCAACTATTTGAATGATTTGTGGCATTTGCTCTACTGGAATATATGAACCCCCAAAAAGTGCGAGTACTTGAATAAAGCCATTTTGGAATATCTGAGAAATTTTATAGCTCTTTGTAATGGTGCCTATCACACATAGAAGTGTACCAAGACCGCTAATGCCAAAGATGGTGACCACTGAAATGACGAGTACATTCAACCAGTTCCCCCAGCTCACACCGAAGACAAATGTCGCGTAAGCAATCATAATGGCAATTTGCATGGCTGCTACAGTCGCTATTACAGACATTTTCGCCATCATTAGCTTAAGCGGGCTGTGTCCCGCCATCACGTGTCTGTCATAAGTAAACAAATCCTTCTCTTCTAGCATTAAAGAACCGCCCATGGCTACTGTAAACATGAGAAACATAGCCAGCATGGCTATGGCGTAGTACCCCTTTGAATCCACTGGGTTCATCCCGTCCACGGTTTTAGTTTTCAATTCGAAATCAGAACCAGTTCCCTTATCCTTTAAGCCTTCCAGATTCGAAAAATCGAAGTTCAGGTCGTATTGAATCTGCTGTTCTAAGGTCACATTTTTTTCATTGACTGCCGCATTCACTTGTTCTGTAAAGCCACTTATGAGGGCTTTTAAAACAGTACTGCTCATGGTCAAATTATTGTTAGGAATGAGCTGAATAGACGCTTCGTTTCTAAAGGGTGTCAATAAATTCAGCGTCATGTCTTTGGTAAAGTTTTCGGGTAAAATAACTACGCCGGCATAGTCCTCTTTTTCAAGGGTTGCCATAGCTGCTTCACGGCTCATTTGCTCATAAGTCACCATGGCTTTGACCTCTGAGTTTCCTAGAAACTTCTCAAAAAACAGGCGTCTTGGACTGAGTGCTTCAAAATTGTCCTTAATGGCAGTCATACCATCGCTTTGAAGCATGCCTGCACCCATTGGATTTGCTTTAAGGTCGTCTGTAAAATTTTCTAGGCTGTACTGGGACTGGTCTTCATCGACTAATGCGAACTTGATTTGATTAATTTCGGTTACGTCCCCCATGCTAAACATGGACTGGAGCGCAAACCCCAAAATGGTCGTTATGATAATGGGCATGGCGATGAGGGTAACAAGAGCACTTCTGTCTCTAAAAAACCGCTTCAAGTCCTTCCCGACTAAATGCATAAACATGTGAAGACCTCCTTAGTCTCTAAGTGCCTTCCCAGTCAGTTTTAAAAAGACTGACTCTAGGTTTGGCTTCTTCACCTCAAACGCGCTGAGGGTTAGCCGCATGGCAGTCATTTCCTGTAACAGTTCAGATACGACCGTGCCGCCAGCGTTGACTTTAAGTTCCAAATGCAGGTCAGATGCGGTAACGGCCTGTACCTGAGGGTGTCTTCTCAGCGTCTCTACCGCCTCGTCTTCCAATGACTCGAAGCTGACTCTGAGTAACTGATGATCCGACACCAGCTGGGTGAGGCTCGACTGGTCACCTTCTGCAATGACTGTGCCTTCGTCCATAATATAAATCTGACGGCAGAGGTACTCAACTTCCTCCATGTAGTGGCTGGTGTAAATTATGCTCATACCCGTTTGGTTGAGTTCTTTGACGGTACTGAGAATGTGATTTCTCGACTGAGGGTCAATGCCGACAGTCGGTTCGTCCATAATGATCAGTTCCGGCTGGTGCAAGAGTGCGGCCCCTATATTAATACGGCGCTGCATACCCCCTGAATAATTCTTAACAGGGTCTTTAAGGCGTCCATTTATACCGATGATTTCTGAAACTTCCTCTATTCGCTTAGTCAGCTGGCTGCCGCCGAGTCCATAGACCATACCCCAGTATTTAAGATTTTCAAACCCTGAAAGATCCTTATAAAGGGCAATATTCTGAGGAACAATACCCATTTTCTTCTGAATGGCCTTTGGTGCTTTCAAAATACTTTGACCGTTGTAGAGTATGTCGCCAGCACTGGGCTTGATTAAGGTGGCAATCATACTGATGGTCGTAGACTTGCCTGCGCCATTTGGCC
>JBGSUZ010000527.1:0-3313 GCA_041753235.1 Acidaminobacteraceae bacterium | reverse complement strand
GTGAGTCAGATAGTCTATTTTAAGATACTTATTTTCAACTTTTGAATACTTCAAATCTGCTGCTTCTAAATTTGATATGAGTACTTGGTAAACATCTATCAACTTCAGCTTATTATCAATCCAGCTATCCACTTCCACTTGAATATTATCCGCTTGTGCAGTCAATTTTTCGACATAATTATGCCACACCAAATTCTGAACCAATCCGATGCTGTAAAAAGAGATCGCCACAATGCCAACTGTAATGACTGCAAGAATAACCCTCAATCGCTTATTAAGCACTTTTGGGGATCTGTGTCTATTCTGTTGCATCCTCATTCCCCCTTCTGCTTTACTCATTTTTTCTATACCCAATAATTAAAGCGTCAACACAGGACACCCGAGATAGTTGTGCAAAAACCTTCATAAATTATACTGGAAATTTATGAAGGCGCCCTTTAATTATAAAAAAAAGTGACGTTATGAATAAATCCACAAAGTCACTTCTTTTTTTATTATTGATTCTCAGTTACGTGCAGTGGCACTTCTTTACCTAGTCCACACACCACTTGCACTGGCTGCCCTTTAATGGCCGTTATGGTCACAAGCGTGCCTTGCCAGAGCACTTTGAATTTATACCCATCCATTTCATCTGGCACCCAAGGCGATAGCTCTAAACCTTCTTCTGAGACGCTTAAACCTGCAAAGCCCTGAATGATTGTCAAACAGCTCCCAGCAATATTCGCCATATGAAGCCCGTCTTTCGTGTTACCATGGGTATTACCAAGGTCAATTTCTACAGACTCCATAAAATATTGCCATGCTTTTTTCTTTTCACCAAGCCTTGCAGCCATTGTGCCGTACACACAACTAGAAAGCGAAGAGTCATGGGTAGTAAGCGCTTCATAATAGTCAAATGACCTTTTCATGGTCTCTAAGTCAGAAATATTCGGCAACATTAAATGGGCCAATACCGTATCCGCCTGTTTAAGTACCTGATGCCTGTAAATAATGAGCGGATGGTAGTGCAGCAGTAGCGGGTATTTATCCTTACCAACCTGTTCAAAGGGCCAAGGGGCTCTATTCATAAATTGGTCGTCTTGTAAGTCAATCCCTAACGACTTGTCCCTTGGCAGGTTCATGCAAGTGCCTGCCCGTTCAAAAGCCCACATCTCGACCTGCGTTAAACCAAGACGACTGCATATGGTTTCAAGCGACTTTGGTGCTTTATGCGCCAGTTTTTTCAAGTATTCACTGAGCCAAAGTAGCTGATGCTGAGCCATGGCGTTGGTATAAAAGTTATTGTTCACCAGCGCCGTGTATTCGTCTGGCCCCGTGACACAATTTATACAAAATTCACCCGCTACCCATTGGCCTACTGAAATCCAGAAACGGGATGTTTCTACTAACATGTCTAGCCCCATACCTCTTAAAAACTTTTCGTCTCCAGTGAGTTGGTAGTAACGAATAATGCCATAAGCAATGTCTGCATTGATATGATATTGAGCTGTCCCCGCCGGGAAGAACCCAGAACTCTCAATGCCTGAAATCGTTCGCCAAGGATATTTTGCACCCTGTTCATGCCCCATGCCTCTGGCTTCTGCTATTGCCTCTGGCAGTTGGTTCCATCTAAACACAAGTAGCTGCTTGGCAATTTCCGGTTGCGTAAGACTCAGCAGCGGCAAGGCGTAAATCTCTGTATCCCAAAAATAATGCCCTTCATAGCCTTCACCGGAAAGCCCTTTAGCTGACAAGTTGCTAAACCCATCTTTCCCGACAGACTGTAGCAATTGGAATAAATTAAAACGAATAGCCTGCTGCAAATGATTGTTGCCAAATATCTCTATATCTGAACGCTCCCAGAATTTTTCCAAGTACTCGCCTTGCGCCTGCAACAAAGCCTCAACCCCCAACGTTTTTAACCGATGAAGTTCTCGACTCACTACAGCGGCAGACACGTCTTCAAACCTACTGTCTGTCACATAAACATACCTGTCTAACTCAAGCGAATTAACTGCTTTAAAGTTTTTAAACACACCATGCTCAGTTTCAGTGACCACTGCACGCACTTGTTTTGCATTACTCAGCGTCTCTACAGAGCCACACGCAATTTGTATACCACTCGAGCTAACCTCCGAGAGTAGGTATAAGCAGTCAAGGTCACTTCTGCACGCTTTTGTTTCTATTAATTTGGCATGCCCTTGAGCCACTCTCGGGTCATTTTCATTCACATAATTTTGTACATTTCCGTCTAGTACAGTCATGAATTCTATTTCACCTGGAAATGCTATGGACCAGTGCTGTAAACACAAATTTGACTCTGTGAATGAAATCATCTTCATCGACTCAACAAGGGCCTTCTTGCCTGTGCTGGTTGTGTAGGTGTAGGTCTTTTTCAATATGCCTGTTTTAAAGTCAAGCATCCTACTGTAGTCGCTCACACCGGCAGTGTCTAGAAAAACGCGTTCACCATCTAATCGCAGTTCAACAGACTGGGTTTCCATGATTCGAGGCTGTTTGTCAGCCTGTTCTGGAAAACCCACCGCCCGCTCGCCAAAATGCATAGGCACACGGGCATAAACCCCGTTTATATAACTACCGCGAACACTGCTCGTCTCAATAGGTGTGCCCTCATCATGATAGCCTCTCATGCCTAAGTAGCCATTACCAATAGTAAACAAGCTTTCTCGAACACCGAGCGTCTCTAACAAAAAGACATCTTCAGTTAATTGCCACATAATTTTTACTCCTATTCTTTAACAGCCCCTGAGGTAAGGCCCGAAACAATTTGTTTTTGAAACAGTACGACAATAATAAGCGTCGGTATGGTAACCAGTACAGTTGCTGCTGTTACCTGACCCCAGAAAATCTGGAACTGACCTCTTAAAAAAGCGATTGCCACCGGTGCTGTGTGAAAACTGCTGTCCGAGTTCAGCGTCAAAGAAAGCAAGAACTCGTTCCACACGCCAATAAAGGTAATAATAGCCGCCGTAAAAATACCCGGCAGTGCCAAAGGCAGTACTATTTTAGTGAAAGTTTTAAGTTTGGAAGCACCATCAATCATTGCAGACTCTTCCATTTCAAAAGGTACCTTCGCAAAATGAGTTACCAGTGTATAAATGGCAACTGGTAAACTAATCATAGCATAGGGCAATACAATCCAGTAAGAATTTGTCAAATGCAAGTTCACAAACACCCTGTAAATTGGGCCAACCACTATCATTTGCGGGAACATGGAAGTTGCTAAAATAGTCGTCATAAGTACTTTTTTACCCTTAAAAGGCAGACGAGCTATAGCATACGCCGCAATAGCAGCAACGCCTGTGACATAAAG
>JBGSUZ010000526.1:0-5995 GCA_041753235.1 Acidaminobacteraceae bacterium | reverse complement strand
ATCAATGTATGCATAAGCATTCAAATTGTTGCTTTCATCCGAAACTGCAAATCCATCATATTTGTATACTTCATCATATTGAAGCTCTATTTTTAAGACCTCGTCCAATTGAACTGTATCTGTTCCTAGGTTCTTATAAGTCCCAGCTATATCAAAGTAAAGTTTGTCACTCTCTTTTTCAGTATAGTACATATAAAACCCAGAGGCGTTAGTAGGTTTCACTGATTTTGTGAATCGTGTTGATTTAACTGCGAATGACCCAATTTGATCCACTGAAACTTCTTCACCTAATTTTAAAGGCTTCTGGTCTACTTTTACTTGTAACGACGCAGTCCCTTTATTGCCTGTGGTATCCGCTACGTTGTAGGTCACTGAGTATTCACCAATTTTAGCACTGTCCACATTGCTTTCAACGACTACCTTCGAATTATCAATTACATTATCATAATTGTCAGTTACCGTTATGTATTGAAGTGGATCGAACTTATCTCCTTCAGAAATAACGACTGCATCCATTTTAAAAGTAATTTGCGGTGCTGTTGTATCTTTAACTTCATACTTAAATATTTTCTCGCTAGTTTTGCCACTCTCTTTATTCTTTATTATGTATTTTATATCATAGCTACCTAATTTTTTTGAATCGATTTTACCCTCACCGACAGACGCTTCATATTTTTCAGCTTCGGCAATCTCAATCATAGTCAACGGATCTACATTCTCAGTTCCAGCCTCAATCGTTGTTGTTTTTTGTGTGACTTTGACACTCGAACATCCAGTTATCAAACTTGCTAATAGACAGAGTGTAACAGCCAATAATGGAAAATTAAGTTTTTTCCTCATGATTCACAGTCTCCTTTTTGAGTTGAATACAGGGGTGTAATTGCCGTTTTATCTCATTTTAATTTCTATTTACCGTTATTACAATACTAATCTAACACATTTACCAATTTAATTATCAATAATGAATAATTTGGTGCGAAATTTATAGAACTGACTAAAATAAAACCAAGTCTTAAGCAGAGTGCTTTTAGACTTGGTTTTTTGCATGCTACCTCTATGCAGTTTTAGAACTTTGAGATTCCTTTTCAGACCAACATGTTGTATTTTTTAGACCTTTAATATTTTCAGTATAAAATACTGGATTCTTTCCAAGCTTAAGTTGTGCTACATAATCATCCAGTGCCATGAAAGCAAATTTTCCAAGCAAAACAATTGCAATTAAGTTGATGATAGCCATAAGTCCCATGAATAAATCTGCCAAATCCCATACAATGGCAACTTTACTGACCGAACCGAATATAACCATGCCAACAACAGCAACTCTATACAGGAAAATCATGAGCTTTGAATCCTTAATAAACTCTATATTAGTTTCACCATAGTAATAATTGCCTATGATAGAGCTAAACGCAAATAAGAATATTCAAATTGCAATAAAGGTATTGCCCCAAGCGCCAACCTGAGAACTAAGCGCATTTTGAGTTAATTGGATACCCGTCATATCTCCGTTTTTATAAACACCGCTTATAAGAATCATAAACGCCGTCGCACTACAAATCAAAAGTGTGTCTGTAAATACACCTAAAGTTTGAATAAGACCCTGCTTGACCGGGTGAGTGACTTCAGCCGTTGCTACTGCATTTGGCGCACTACCCATACCCGCTTCATTACTGAATAGACCTCTTTTAATCCCTTGCAATAATGCCATGCTGACACCTGCGCCCACTACCTGATTCATACCAAATGCGCTTTTGACAATCAATACAAAGATAGATGGCACCATTTGAATGTTCATTAGAATAACCACAATTGCTATTAAAACATAGCTCGTCGCCATAATTGGCACAATCATTTCCGCTACCTTGGCAATACGCTTAACACCACCAAAAATAACCAGTGAAGTCAGTGCCGTAACCGCTATACCTACGTGAAGTCTGTCCAGACCAAACGCTTCATTAAAAGCTAAAGAGATTGTATTTGCCTGAACTGAGTTGAATACCAATCCGAAACAGAGGGTAATCAACACTGAAAACAGAATCCCCATCCATCTTGCGCCTAGCGCTTTTTCCATATAGTAAGCTGGTCCGCCTCTGTAATAGCCGTTTTCGTCTTTGATCTTATAAATCTGTGCTAACGTAGACTCTACAAAACTTGAACCACCACCAACAAGGGCAATCATCCACATCCAGAAAACAGCCCCTGGACCACCAATGGCAATGGCAATAGCAACACCTGCTAAATTTCCCGTGCCAACTCTTGACGCCAAACTAATGCAGAACGCTTGAAACGATGACACCGAATTTTTATTATCTGACTTAGTCGCTTTCGTAACACCCTCAGTTAATAATTTAAACATTTCTTTAAACATTCTTATTTGTACAAAATTAGTACGAATGGTAAAATAACTACCTACAAAAATGAGTAAGAAAATTAGAACGTAGGACCATAGCGCATTGTTGAGTATGTTAACAATATCTTGTATACCTTGTAACATAAGTATCCCCCTTTTGAATAACTAAGAATTGTTTGTTAAGAATCTGTAATATATAATAACATGGTTTTACTATATATAAAATAATTACTTTTATATTAAAATTATGTCGAAATATTAATAATTTTGTGAATTTTTTGACATATGGATTTTAACGAATATTAACATTTATCTCTAAATAAAAAACCAAGACTTTAGGCAAGGGCTTAAGGTCTTGGTTTTTTTGGCAGAAATGAGTTGAATCCCTGCGTTTATATTGACTTTTATGCATTTCAGTACCGAATTTATGTCGTTTCATTCCGAAAGGGTTGTAATAGACTGAATAATCTTGTATTTTGGTATTAATCCACATGTGAAGAAAAATCCATATTTATTGTACGTTGTTCCTACCTTACTGAAGATGGAATAAATCAGTATATAAAAACAAACCTATACTATAGTAAGAGGAGAATTTATAATATGATGCAAGAATTAAGACTCGAAGAAATTATGGCAGTTAATGGTGGCTCAACACCACGACAGGATGACAGACAAATATTCACAGAAAGAGAAGGCCGAATTCTTGGCCTGACTATCATAGGTGCTGGCCTGGGGGCATGGAACGCTGGACCGCATCCAGTTCAAAAATTGATAGGTGCTTTCAAAGGAGCCGTTGGTGGATATATTGGCGGACAAATGTCAACGGGGCACTAATTCTTATGAAAAGGTTACGGATTCCAATTTTTTTTATTGGGTTACTCTCTGCAATCCACCTTTTTTCAAAAGATACCTCTGTCCATCTATTACCAAACCGAATACTAGCGACCCTAGTAGTAGTGGTTTTGGTAGAAGGTGGGGCAAAATTATTAAACCATTTGTTTCCTGATTTTATTAAAAAGATTAAAGGTCACTTAGGCTAAACTTATATACTTACAATACAGCGTGTTACAATTCAAGATAAACACCCAAGATTTTAGGCAAATGCCAAAGGTCTTGGGTGTTTTAACCATCAAGTCCAACTCGCTACACTCGAGCATCGTGCTACATTACACACATACCATCCAAAGCATGCAACAAGATTTGAGCTGAATTGTAAGCCGCAATGCTTTCAAATTGCTCATAACTCATGGTGGCATGCTCGTCCGCATTGTCTGATATGCTTCTAATAATCACAAATGGAATCTCGTTAATGTCCGCAATATGCGCAATTGGGCATGATTCCATGTCCACACACAGCGGCTCATAATCTCTGATTATTTTATCCTTTTGCTCTTTTTCCGTTACAAAAGAATCCCCTGAAGCAATTTTGCCTACATGATAACCAATCTTAGAAGACTCTAAGTTCTCAACCGCTGCTATAATGGCTGTTTTCAACGTATCACATGGTATAAATGATTCTTTATAGGGGAAGCAGGATTTCATTTGCTCTTTTCGAACGTCATAATAGGTCACTTCACTTGAAATCACCACATCGCACACTTTTACATCGCTGTGCATGCCCCCTGCAACACCTGTATTGATAATCGCATCAGGTTCAAATTTATCAATCATCACCTGCGTACAACTTGCAGCGTTGACCTTACCTATGCCACAGGTGGACACTATCAAATCTAAGTCTTTATATTTACAAACATGATACGAAATCCCTGCATACTTTATTTTTTCAATGACCTCAGCCTTTTCAAGAATCAATTCTGTTTCCACACTCATTGCGCCAATTATTCCGATTTTCTTTTTCATGTTGTCCTTCTCCCACTATAATTAGTTTCCCGTCAACCCATCCCACAAGTTTAGCTGATTCCAGTTCATTGTTGGCATATTATCAACTGCACCGACTGAACCGACATGAATTTCATTACTTTCATGCCCAATAGTCTTGTTTGGTAAAGTATCTTGAACTTGCATGACCTATAAAATATTACATAAGAGTTATCTCGGCTGCACTTTGGCGCAAAACAATGTATTTGAGGTTAAGCTTTGTCAGCTGATTCTCTAGTGGCAAATCCAATTTTTACACAAAATTTCTTAGCCACGCTTCAAGATGTGCATTAAATATATCCACCTGTTCAATGTGCAGTGCATGTCCAGCAACATCAACAGCTCCATAAGTACACCTTGGATACATTAGACTTAGTTTATACTGATCTTCAAATCCAACTACTGAGTCCTGCTTACCGGAAAGAATGGTAACAGGCTTATCAAATGGTGTTTCAAGACTGTCTATATTATAAGATGCCTTATAACCAATTGTCTGGAAGTCTTCGAGGAATTGTTCATCGCCTAATGCTAACGCCACTTCAATTTCATGTTTTTGACGCGTTGCAACATAAGCGTTAATTACCACATTACCTTCTCTTAGTGACTCCAGTTCTTGCGGTATTAGTGTCTTCGTATATGTTTGGTCTTCAACTAGCACCTCATGATCCGGCCTTGTTCTTAGCGCGCCGATTGGCTCAACTACAGGCACAAACAGAAACATACCCATGACTTGATTCGTTAGCTTTTGCATGACCCCTCTGGCTAAATAGCCGCCATAAGACATCCCTGACAGCAAAAATGGCTCATTGCCAACGAGCCTGTTTATTTCACTGACCAAACTCTCTATCAGCTCATCTGCATTGTGAATAAGCCCATTGTGTGAGGTTTGACCCATGCCTGGTAAGTCGATGTATATCCGCTTCAACGGCTTATTTTCTAGTATAGGTTCCATTGCATATAACATTACTCTATGATCCAAAGCATAACCATGTAGCATAATAACTGGCGTTCCTTCACCTTTTATAAGGGTATTGTAATTAATTTGAGTCATTTTAAATACCTCTCTCATTAGCATTCATCGTTTATGTACTTTTCAATTTCCCGTATTACGTTTGCAGTCGAATTTTCTAAGTCGATATTCATTTTTTCGTCGTAAGACGCCTTTTTTGAAAAAACTTCTTCTATAACACTTACTAAGTCCGTCTCCTCATCTTCTAAAACCACTTTACTATAACCACTGGCTTCAAATGATGCCGCATTCAGCACTTGGTCGCCGCGACTTGTTTTTGGAGATAAGGGAATCAAAATATTTAGCTTTTTAAGTGCTAAAATTTCAAATATAGTGGTTGCACCAGCTCTTGAAATAATCAAATCTGCCATCGCAAACACGTTTGGAAGCTCTTCATTTAGATACTCAAACTGTCTGTAGCCACTCATGCCTTCTAACGTATGGTCTACATTACCTTTCCCGCAAATATGGCAAATTTGATAGTCTCTGAGCAGCTTTGGTAAGCACGCCCTCATTAAGCTATTTATTATTTCAGAACCTTGGCTGCCACCGGTAACAACAATAATGGGTTTTTCCTCGTTTAGACCACAAAGCTTTAAGCCTGATTCTCTTTTACCATTTAGCATAGACTGCCTGATGGGAAGTCCCGTGTACACACCTTTACCCGCTGGTAAATATTTAAGAGTTTCTGGAAATGAGCAGCATACCGTTTTACAGTATGGCATAGACAGCTTGTTCGCTAAACCTGGGGTCATGTC
>JBGSUZ010000525.1:0-13092 GCA_041753235.1 Acidaminobacteraceae bacterium | reverse complement strand
CACCTCATCATTTTTTTCGGTTTTGGACGACACAACCGTCTAAGGTCATACGGCCCATGACAATATCCTCTGCCAGTGCCCTGCAGGTTGGAGACCCACAAGCTCCGCAATCTATGCCGGGGAGCACTTGCAATAATTCTTCAATTTTAGCCATTTTATCTAAAGCTTTTTTAAAATCCTTATCCAGTTTCAATACAGGGAAGGGTTCTATGTCTATATTCCACTCCAGTATTTCTTCTGGCAGATTTTCGAATTCCGTTAGATCCATGTACCTTGACCCTTTGGAGCGCTTTCTAACCCGAGTTTTGGCGATAAATGGATTTTCTGCATTTAAGGGCCCCCCCACACAACCGGTGACACAAGCATACCCTTCAAAAAAGTCTATGTCGTGGAGTTTGCCCAGTTCAAATTGGTCTAACACCCTCACAACTTCGTCAATACCGTCTACAGCAAGGTAGTTGTCTATGCCCATTGCAAAACTTTGTCCGCCTACCATACCCCAACCGATGCCTTTTCCGCTGCATTTTTGAATATTTGACTTGATCTCTATGTCGTCATAAATCCTAAGCAGCTTCGTGTAAATAGCCTCGATGGATATGGCACCATCTATACAGGATTTTTCAATACCGATTGGATTTCTTATGCTGGTAATAGTGGCTGGACACTGAGTAATGTAAAATATGCCAATGTCCTCTGACGGCAGTCCCGTCATTTCTATTATTTTCTGTCTAGCTATCCGTCCTGCTACTTCTAACGGTGCTTCTAAATTGATGATATTTTCTATTAAGGTTGGATACCTGATTTGTATCAGCCGAATAACTTCTGGGCAGTAGGTAGAAATCATTGGCTTTACTACTTTAGGATCGTTAAGTTTTTTTAATTGATAATTTGTTAACAATTCTGCAGCGATTCCCACATCGAATACGTAATCAAACCCGAGCTGATAAAAACCATTTAACACTCGGTTCATATCTACTTCTAAACCAAATTGTCCGTAAAGCGAGATGGCTGGCAACGCCACATTGAATTTGAATTGGCTGAGCATGTCCAAGGTGTCTGAACGGGCACCTTTCGCATGGTAGGGACAGGCTTTTATGCACGCCCCACAATCAATACATCGTTCAGTGATGATTTCTGCCTTTCCCGCACGGATTCGAATGGCTTGAGTGGGGCACCTATGCATGCAATTGGTGCACCCATTGCAATAATCCTTTTCCAATGTTACGGAATGCAAGAATCTATTCATTTAATCCCCCTGAAATCTAAAGGTTAATAACCACCTTTAGTTTAGTGTACGCGCCTAGTTGGGAATCGATGAAAAAGTCATCGCTGCACCTTTTTATATTTGGCAGTCCCATACCGGCACCAAAGCCCATTTCTCTGACTTTGCTGGTCGCTGTTGAAAAACCTTCTTTCATAGCCATTTCAATATTTTCTATTCCAGGTCCCTTGTCCTCAAAGTAGAGTTCAATTCTGTCCTGAAGAATCAGTAACGTAATATGCCCTCCAAAGGAGTGGATTACCTGATTTATTTCTGCTTCATAGGTAGCAATGGCAACTCTGCGTATAATGTCGTTTTCAATGCCTACCTGCCTTAGTTTCTTCTTTATGTCACTTGAAGCTTCGCCTGCTCTTGAAAAATCGTCTTTGATTACCTCGTATTCGTAGGCCATCACTGCATTTTCTTTGTCTATGTGGAAGGTGTCTTTCATCTTGTCCTCCATTAATCATCGACCCCTTGCAAGCCATTGCTAAACAACAAGCCTGCAGACTGATACATCGTGTGCATTGTTCTCATAACGACCATGTCATTATCCATTGCCAGTTCTATCATGTCTTCCGTTGGCATTTTTCCACGAACAAACACGACGAGCTTAATGTCCAGCATCTCAGCGGTACGAATAACCTGATAATTAGATAGACCAGTAAGCAGAAGGGATTGAACGTCAATTCGCCCAGAATTTGCGAGCACATCACTCATCAGATCCGAACAAAAAGCATGTTCAATATCGTTGTCCAACTGACTTTGTCCAATAAATACATCGGCGGTTAGCAGTTCTGCGATTTTGCTAATCTTCATGCTTCATCTCCTCCATAAACTGGTCTAAAGCTTTGGTTACTGCTCCGAGAACGTCTTCCAGTGACTGATCCGCATCAATGCGTACAATACGCTCTGGAAACCGCTGCATAAGCAGTTGATACCCTTCTCTAACTTTTTGATGAAATTCTATACCTTCTAAGTCTAAACGATTGACCTCTCGACCATCTGTACACAGCACGCGCTCCAAACCTACCTCAGGTGTAACATCCAAGTAAAGCGTTAGGTCTGGTAAAAAGTCCTCAGTCGCAAAGCGATTAAGTTCATAAACCTCATCTATGCCAATTCCCCTCACATACCCTTGATACACCATGGAGGAATCTACAAAGCGGTCAAATACAACCCACTTGCCAGCATCCAGTGCCGGCATTACTTTTTCTGCTAAATGTTGTCTTCTAGCAGAAGCATACAGCAGTGCTTCTGTCCGAGGGTCCATTTCTGTGTGATCCACATTGAGAATAATCTCACGGATCGCCTCGGCGATGCGAACGCCGCCCGGTTCTCTTGTAAAGAGTACCTCTAATCCTTTAGTTTCAAAATAATGGGCTAAATGAGACAGCACGGTGGTTTTGCCACTGCCTTCTCCGCCCTCTAAAGATACGACTTTCGACTTTTGTATAACATGATTCATTTTTATGACTCCATTTCTGCAAAATAGGCTTTGATAGGCTCACCGGATTGGATGTGTTTCACAAATATTTCCTTGGCCCGTTCTGGGTCTAGACGACCGTAATAGTAGATATGTCCTTGCTGATCTTCAAGTTTTAACATCGGTTCCTCAGCACATTTGCCAAAACAACCTGTCTGAAGAATTTTCACATCTTCGATGTTATTTTCCGTCATACATTCTAAAAGTGCTGTAAATACAGGCCTAGCACCTGCTGTAATCCCGCAAGTTGCCATACCGATGGTTACTGTATAGCGAGTGGCTTCTGCATCGCTCTCGGATAATCCTTGGGCTTTTAACAGTGCCTTTTCTCTTATCTTTGCCAGTTCCTCAAGTGATTTCATGCCTGTTCCCCCGATTCCTGCTTTTCTGAACTCGATTTTCTAAAGTGTTTAAAGACGGTTTCTGCTGCTTTTTTATTCATACCCTCTACCGCCTCAAGTTCCTCAAGGTTCGCAATTTTAATTTTATCAATCGATTTAAAGTGCTTCAATAAGTTATTTCGCCGTTTCTCGCCAATTCCCTCTATCTCTTCTAAAATTGAATGCATCATATTTTTGCTGCGAATCTGTTTATGATACTCAATAGCAAAGCGATGAACCTCTTCCTGAATCGTATAAATGTATCGATACAGCTCAGGTTCTTTTTTAATTGGAATCATATGTTCTCTAAAAAATAACTTGTCCGTGCGGTGTCGGTCATCCTTGACCATCCCTGCTACCGGCAAATCAATATTCAGCGCTCTAAGGACTTCCTCAACGGCATGGACATGACCTATGCCGCCATCTATGAGTAAAAGGTCAGGAAACACTGAAAACTTGCCTTCTGATTGACCGTCTGACTGTTGTAGCATGGCTTCTTGTTCCTCAAGTCCTCTCGAAAGACGTCTAAAAACGATTTCTTGCATGGACGCATAGTCATCTGCGCCTTCCACTGTCTTAATTTTAAAACGTCTGTAATCCCGCGGCTTCTTTTTCCCTGCTTCAAAAACAACCATTGAACCAACCGACAGCACACCGTAAATATTGGAAATATCATAGGCTTCGACGCGTCGAATTGGCTGCTTAAGTCCCAACGTATTGGTTAGCAAACCTTCCAGCAAATTGGCTTTTTCAAGTTCAAACGTAATCTTGTCCTCAAATTTGTCCAAATACTCTTTGGCATTGGCGTGAAGCATGTCGAGCAATTTACGCTTTTCGCCTCTGATAGGGACCGTCCAGCGAATTTTAAAAGTTGCCAATTTATTAATATAGTCCTCATAGAGTCCTAAATCCTCTGGCAGTGTGTCTACGACAATCTCCTTTGGGTAGTCTGCCGCATTGGCATAATACTGAACAATAAAGTCGCCCAGTAGCGACTCGGAGCTTTCCAAAAATTCTTGTTCGAACACATATTCTTCCCTGCCAATCAATTTGCCGCCTCTCACCATAAAGAGCATGACACACGCTCTGTTTTCAGAAGTATGAACACCAATTAGATCTTGACTGACATCAGATTCTGCTACCATTTTCTGACGCTCCATGAGGGAACGAATGGCTTGTATTTGGTCTCGGAATTTTGCGGCATTCTCGTAGTCTAGCGACAAAGCCGCTTCTTTCATTTGCTGATCTAATTGACCCAATAGTTGATCTGTCTTACCCGAAAGAAATTCCATGATTTTCTGTATCAATTCGCGGTATTCATGCTCGAATATGTTGCCTTGACACGGGCCTAAGCATTTCTTTATATGAAAATTGAGACAAGGTCTACCCGGTGCTTTATCTATGTTTCTAGCACATTTTCGAATGGGATAAATGTCACGAATCACTTCAAGGGTCTTCTTGACCGAATCTGCACTGGTATAAGGTCCAAAATATACGGCCTTGTCCTTTAGTACCTGTCTGGTCATGAACACCCTAGGAAATTTTTCGTTTATGGTCACCTTGATAAAGGGATACTGTTTATCATCCTTTAGCAAAATGTTGAATTTAGGTTGGTGACGCTTAATTAATGTCTGTTCTAAAATTAAAGCTTCCATTTCCGAGTCAGTCATGATGTACTCAAACTCATCCACTACTGAAACCATGGCTTTCACCTTGGGTGGATGAGAATTAATACCTCTAAAGTAACTGCTGACACGGTTTTTTAATACTTTCGCCTTACCAATATAGATAATGTTGCCCCACTGATCCTTCATCAGATAAACGCCAGGCTGCTCCGGTAGCTTTTTAAGCTGCTCTTTAATGTTAAACAAAACTTATCCCTTCCGTTCTAATACAAGTCCTTTCGCAGTCAGATAACTGCTGACTTGCTCAGACTTATCTTTAGGTAGTTTGACCGCCACTTGACCGCGACCATCCTGAAGTTTAAGAATCAACTTTTCATCATTAATTAGAAAGCCACAAAACTCGTCATAGGTATACACGCCAAGTCCTGTTGTTGTTTTTTGAGAAAGACCTGCACTTTTAAAGAAATTAATGCCACGTACTAAAACAGTATCTGTTAAAAATTCAACGCGGGTCATCTTCTGACTAAGTACTGTCGTTAAAGCAATCACCATAAGCCATACCCCTACTACAATAAAAGTAGTTGACCATCCTAGTAATCTTAAGTCTGTGCTCGGCAAGAAGAATAATAGCACAATTGCTGAAAGACAGACAATCCACTCATAAATAGCAGATTCATTGAAAGTTAAAGTAAAGAAATGTTTCTGAGGGTCGTGTGCTTTCATAGCCGCTAAATTTTGCAACACGGCATTTACAAGGGGCATTAAAATGAAAAACACCCCTAAAATGACGCAGTAACTGCTTAATACACTGCCGTAAACACCAGGCACCAAAACCATGATGCCAAATAACATAAATACACTGAGTATCACAGATATTAAATTTGTCGTATTTCTTTTGTAGTAGCGCATGTTGACTTAGGACCTCCCATGGGTGAGTAATTTATTCAAGTATTGACCAGTATAGGAGTGTTTCACCTTTGCTACCGCTTCCGGTGTTCCTGTTGCGATAATAGTGCCGCCTTTGTCACCGCCATCTGATCCTAAGTCTATAATATAATCAGAACACTTGATGACGTCAAGGTTATGTTCAATAACGACTACTGTATTGCCGTTTTCTACAAGCTTGTCGAGCACCTTAATTAAATGGTGTACGTCCGCCATATGAAGACCTGTCGTCGGTTCATCCAATATATACAGCGTTTTTCCAGTGCTTTTTTTGCTGAGTTCGGTAGCCAGCTTAATTCTTTGAGCCTCTCCACCAGAAAGTTCAGTTGAAGGCTGACCCAAGCGTATATAATCTAAGCCTACTTCATGGAGGGTTTTCAATTTGCGTTTGATAGCTGGAATGCTGTCAAAGAAATTTAGTGCCTCTTCAACTGTCATTTCTAACACATCTGCAATCGATTTCCCTTTGTACTTAACTTCAAGGGTTTCACGGTTATAACGTTTGCCTTTACATACGTCACACTGTACATAAACATCTGGCAGAAAGTGCATTTCAATTCTCAAAATACCATCGCCCTTGCATGCTTCACAGCGCCCACCTTTTACGTTAAAGCTGAAACGCCCCTTTTGGTAGCCTCGCATTTTTGAGTCTGGATGCTGAGCAAACAAGTCACGGATATGGTCAAAGATGCCAGTATACGTCGCAGGATTAGAACGAGGTGTTCGCCCAATTGGCGACTGGTCTATGTCTATGACCTTATCAATATGCTCTAGCCCATGAAGTTCTTTATGTTTACCCGGTTTAATGCGAGTCCTGTTGATTTTTTGAATAGCGGATTTGAATAAAATTTCATTGATCAACGTACTCTTTCCTGAACCAGAAACCCCTGTAATTGAGGTCATTACGCCCATAGGAATCGCTGCATCGATACACTTAAGATTATTCTCCTGAGCACCTACGATATTAATCCACTTGCCGTTCGTCTCTCTTCGGATAGGCGGTACTGGGATCACTTTTCGACCAGAAACATACTGTCCAGTGATAGAATCTTCCGAGCTTTTTATAGCCGCCAAGTCGCCAATTGCAACGACATGCCCACCATGTTCACCCGCACCCGGTCCTATATCTATAATGAAGTCAGCTTCTTCAATAGTTTCCTCGTCGTGTTCAACAACTATGAGCGTATTACCCAGCTCTGTCAAATTTCTAAGGGTCTTAAGCAATAAGCCATTGTCCTTTTGATGGAGGCCAATGCTTGGCTCATCTAAAATATACACAACCCCTACAAGGCCTGAACCAATCTGAGTTGCAAGACGAATCCTTTGAGATTCACCACCTGAAAGAGTTCCAGCAGCCCGTGCTAGTGTTAAATACTCCAAGCCGACATCTTTTAGAAATTGAAGTCTTGCTCTGATTTCTTTTAATATTTGTTCAGAAATTTGCGCTTTCATCGGTTTGAGCTCTAGCTGGTCTAAGAAAGTCAGCAAGTCACGCACGGAATACTGTGTCATCTCGCTGATATTTAGGCCCCCATAGCGCACTGCCAAGACTTCGTTTTTAAGTCTAGCCCCTTTACAGCTTTCACAAGGCGTTAAGCTCATGAACTCTTCAAATTTGTCCCGCATATAGTCTGAATTGGTTTCACGATAACGGCGCTCCATATTGGGAACAATACCTTCCCAGCGCACCTTAGTCTTCTTATAACCACCATAGCGGCTATCAAAGGCTACTTCCAGTTCAGAATGTCCTAAGCCGTATAAAATCCCGTGAACTGTTTCTGGCTTAAGCTGTTCAATGGGCGTATCTACCGATTCCTTGAAGTGGTCTAGTACCGCTCTGACCATTTGTGGGAAAAAGGTATCTTCACCACTGGTCGCTACAGGTATAATAGCCCCTTGAGCAAAGGACAGCGTTTTATCCGGAATAATCAGTTCTGCATCTATCGTTTGCAGGAACCCAATACCACGACAGCTTTCACAAGCCCCATAAGGTGCGTTGAACGAAAACATACGGGGTTCCATTTCAGTGATGCCTATGCCGTGTTCGGGACAAGAGAACTTCGTATTGAATATCAAGTCTTCTCCGTCAATGATATTGACGAGTATTAATCCATCGGATAGCTTAAGCGCTGTTTCAACCGAGTCAGAAAGTCGCTGTTCTGTACCTTCTTTAATCACGATTCGGTCAACGACCACTTCAATGGTGTGCTTATGGGTTTTGGCGAGCTGAATTTCTTCCGAAGTTTCACGCAGTTCCCCGTCAACACGGATACGCACATAACCTTCACGTTTGATATTTTCCAGTTCTTTTTTATGTTCACCTTTTTTACCGCGTATAACTGGCGCTAACACTTGAATACGCCTCCCTTCTTGAAGGGTCATAATACGGTCAACAATCTGGTCTACTGACTGCTGAGATATTTCTACGCCACATGTCGGACAGTGCGGTGTACCCGCTCTTGCGTACAAAAGACGCATGTAGTCATAAATTTCTGTTACAGTTCCTACAGTAGACCTTGGGTTCTTGCTGGTAGTCTTCTGGTCTATCGAAATAGCTGGCGACATGCCCCCAATGTATTCTACATTTGGCTTTTCCATTTGCCCCAAAAATTGACGTGCATAGGCCGAAAGACTTTCTACATAACGTCTACGCCCTTCTGCGTAAATGGTATCAAAAGCCAGCGAAGACTTCCCCGAGCCACTAAGTCCGGTAATGACGACAAATTGGTCTCTTGGAATGTTAACATCTATATTCTTTAAGTTGTGCTCTTTAGCACCTCTGATTTCTATGAAATCTCTACTCATTCGTCTACTCCTTCAATTGCTTTCTCAGCGCATTCACTTGGTCACGCAGTTCAGCTGCCCTTTCAAACTCAAGAGCCGCTGCCGCTTCATACATTTGCTGTTGCAAGTCGTCCAGTAAAAGTTCCAACCCTGCATCGTCCATAAGAATAGACGCTACATTGTAATCCTCGCCTTCCTCTGCCGCTTCTGAGGCCTCTATAACCGAACGGATAGCTTTATTGATTCCTTTAGGAATAATGCCGTGTTCCTGATTGTAAGCCTCCTGAATGACCCTTCTGCGATTGGTTTCCTTAATGGCTCTATCCATAGACGGTGTAATTTTATCCGCGTACATAATGACTTCGCCATTTATGTTTCTGGCTGCCCGTCCAATCGTTTGTATCAATGCTGTTTCAGAACGTAAGAATCCCTCTTTGTCTGCATCAAGAATGGCTATCAGCGACACTTCTGGCAGGTCTAAGCCTTCCCTGAGCAAGTTGATGCCTATTAATACGTCAAAGACGCCAACACGCAGGTCTCTTAAAATTTTCATACGTTCCATGGTGTCTATATCTGAGTGCATATAACGCACTTTAAGTTCCATTTTTTTAAAGTGTTCTGTCAAATCCTCTGACATTTTCTTGGTCAGTGTGGTGACCAGCACCCGTTCCTTCTTATTGATACGCGTTATAATTTCACCATAAAGGTCATCTATTTGACCTCTGATAGGACGCACTGACAATTTAGGATCTAATAGCCCGGTTGGACGAATAATCTGCTGTGCCACAACCGAACTGCGTTCTAATTCATAGGCCGCAGGTGTCGCACTGACATAGAGCACGTCGTTGATAACTGACTCAAACTCTTCAAAATTCAAGGGCCTATTGTCCATTGCCGAAGGCAGGCGGAACCCGTAGTCTACCAGCGTGGTCTTTCTTGAGCGGTCACCGCCGAACATGCCTCTTACCTGTGGGAGCGTAACATGAGACTCGTCTATGACCATTAAAAAGTCGTCTGGGAAATAGTCAATCAGCGTAAAAGGACGACTGCCAACGGGTCTGCCTGACAAAATTCTAGAATAATTTTCTATGCCCTGACAAAAGCCCATTTCCTTGAGCATTTCCACATCATAGCGGGTTCTCTGTTCAATACGTTGAGCTTCAATAAACTTGCCTTCGTCCTTGAAACGTGCGACCTGCTCCTCCATTTCCTGCTCTATTGCGCCAATGGCAGCATCTATCTTATCGCGACTCGTCACATAGTGAGACCGTGGAAAGATACTGACGTGTTTTCTAACAGTCACAATTTCACCTGTTATGGTATTTACTTCAGAGATTCGGTCTATTTCATCGCCAAAGAGCTCTACGCGAATGGCATTTTCATTAGAGTCTGCCGGGAAAATTTCTATAACATCCCCACGCACGCGGAAGGTGCCACGTACGAAACTGATGTCATTTCTTAAGTACTGAATTTCCACCAGTTTTTTTAATATTTCATTTCGACTTTTGACCATGCCGGGTCTTAAAGACAATACCATGTTTTTATAATCTACCGGGTCGCCCAGTCCGTATATACACGAGACGGAAGCAACAATAATAACGTCATTTCTTTCATGAAGTGCCGCGGTTGCCGAGTGCCGCAATTTATCTATTTCATCGTTTATGGCTGCGTCCTTCTCAATAAATGTGTCACTATGAACGACGTAGGCTTCTGGCTGGTAATAGTCATAGTAACTGACAAAATACTCTACGGGATTGTTCGGAAAAAATTCACGAAACTCACTGCAAAGCTGTGCTGCCAATGTTTTATTATGTGCCAGTACCAAGGTTGGCTTTTGTAGCCGCTCAATGATATTCGCTACGGTAAAGGTTTTTCCAGAACCGGTTACACCCAATAAAGTTTGCTGTTTTTTACCCGATATATACCCTTCAACAATCTGATTGATTGCCTCGGGTTGATCCCCTGTAGGGCGGTAGTCTGATACGATTTCAAACGCCATAACATCACCTCATTCTTCAAACATATGTTCGCTTTCTTCATTATAAACCTTTCCATTTCTCACGTCAATAATACCCTAATTTTAAAAAAACATCTGTTTTACACTGGCCTAAAAGATAAAAAAAGCCTCAAAATACTGCATTATGCAGATTTTGAGGCTAGGTTTTCTAGTAGTCTATAGTCCTATTTAATTTGGCCTTTCATGACTTCAATAGCCTTTTTCAATTGAGGGTCACCAACTGGGTCAATCGCATCGCTGCCAGGTTTGACCTCTCCCGCTTTAACTTCCACATCTGGCATAATGCCTTTACCATGAATGTTAATGCCATTTGGCGTGAAGTATTGTGAAGTCGTTAATTTAATGGCTGTATTGTCTTTAAGTGCAATAACCGACTGAACAATGCCTTTACCAAATGTTTTTTCTCCGACTATAATGCCAGACTTGGTGTCTTTAATGGCGCCTGTCAGTATTTCCGATGCGCTCGCAGAGCCGCCATCGACTAGAACCACGATTGGGAGGCCTAGTTTACGGTCGTCAGAGTAGTAATACTCTTTCTTGCCTTGTCTGTCTTGTGTATACACAACGACCTGCTTGCCAAGAAGTGCATCTGCTATTTCTTCACACTCATATAAAGAACCGCCGCCATTTTGTCTCAAATCTACAATCAAGCCTTTAATGCCTTTAGCTTTAAGGTCATTCATTTTTGAAATAAATTCTTTAGAGGAATCTTCTTCAAAAGCAGAGAATCTAAGGTAACCAATGTTACCATCTAATACCTCTGTTTTAACCGTTTTTACCTTAATCATTTCCCGGGTAAGCTCGATGGTCAGAGGTTCTACCACGCCCTTGCGTTTAATCATTACCTTAACTTTGGTATTTGGCTCGCCACGCATATGGGTAACAGCTTCTTCATAGTTGTCACCGCTAACATCTAAATCATCTACACGGAATATAATGTCTCCTGAGAGAATGCCCGCACGTTGTGCCGGCGACCCTTCCATTGGGGAAACTACTGTAATAAATCCATCCTTGTCTACCCAAAGATGCAGACCCACGCCACCGTAAGTACCTGTGGTGCTTTCTGTAAATGCCTTAAAGTCCTCTTCGTTCATATAAATCGAATAGGGATCTTTCAACTGGGCAAACATGCCTTTCAAAATACCATCTTTAAAATCAACTTTTGAAGTATCTGTGTAGTAATGTGTATCAATGAAGTTATTAAGTTCTTCAACTTTGCTGTATTTCTCCTCAAGCGCTTGATAGCCCTGATATGCATCTAGCGATAAAAGTACCTTGTCCCCTAGATTTAACTGTATCAAGTTACTAAGACCAAAGGTAAGCGCTGAGCTTATGACTACTAGTGCTACTGAAAGTATGACTACATTTTTCTTTTTCATGAGACACCTCACCTTCTATGCCGTTTTATACCCTAGGGAATAGCTTACTATCACCCATTTATGATTGATTCATATACTTTTGCAATAATGATAGAAACTATTTCGTGATCCAAGGTAGCGGATCGGTGATTTTACCGTTTAAACGGACTTCAAAGTGACAGTGGTTACCTGTCGAAGTTCCCGTCGAACCCATCTTAGCGATTTGTTGACCCTTCTTGACCTTCTGTCCTGGCGACACCAGTAAGCTGTTATTATGTGCATATACCGTAACATAGCCGCCACCATGGTCAATCATAACCGTACGTCCATAACTTGAATAATACTCAGAAACAATAACTGTACCATCTTGCGCTGCTACAATAGGTGCATTTTTATAGCCACCTATATCCACACCCGTATGCAGTTTTTTAGTCTTAAATATAGGATGTATACGATAGCCGTAAGGTGACGTTATACGATAATTCCCCGGTGCAGGCCATGCCATTCTTCCGCCGACATAAGCCTTTGTCGTTTTCATGCTTGCCAGTAATTTTGTGAGTTTATTGGAGTCTTCTACCAACTGATCCTCTTTTTGTTCTAATGCTTTTAAATCTTTTGAGAGTTCAACTTTTTCAACTTCCAATTTATTAAGGTCTTGATCTAAGGCAGATTGTTTGACCCCTAGATTCGAGCGCAAATCCCGTAATTCTTTAGCATAGCGCTCCATAGAAGCCTTTCGCTCCGCAACTTGGTCGCGTTGCTTTTGCATGTCTTTTAAAAGTGACGTATCTTGATGGTAGATTCTTTGAAGCATATCCACACGCGTCATCATGTCACCAAAGTCGGTGGACCCCAAAAGTACATCTAGATAACCGACATGCCCCATTTTATACATAGCGCGCAGTCTAGCGTTAAGCACCTCATTTTTAAGGGTAATTTTCTTTTCTGCCAGTGCCAATTCCGTTTTCGAAGTGGCTACAGACCGCTCTGCACCGCCTATTTTACCCTGTAGTGACCCTATTTCAGACTCGAGGTTTTGAATATTATTTTCAATACTACCCATACGCTGAACGACTGCCTTTTGCTCGCCGCTCTTTTCGCGCTTTTCTTTTTTCAGCTTATTAAGCTCGGTTTGAATCCGTTTTAATTCCTCTTGACTCTTTTTCACATCCGTACTGCCCGCAAAGGCATATCCAATACTAGAAAAAATCAGCAGGATGCTCAGTGAAATTGAAA
>JBGSUZ010000524.1:0-5130 GCA_041753235.1 Acidaminobacteraceae bacterium | reverse complement strand
CTCTTGACTAATAAACTGCTTGTTTTCTGTGCCGATGATAAACCCTGTCGTAAATTCCCTGTTAAAGAGTCTGCGCATGTCTTCTTTTGAGGCTTGAAGCGCTTCTTCACTGAGTTTTTCACCGCTGTTCAAAATAGCGTCTATTGCCATTCTGTAGGCGTTAGTCACTGCATAACTATATTCAGGCCCTTTCATACGACCTTCAATTTTTAACGATGTCACACCTGATGCAATAATATCTTCTAAATGGTCTATCGTCATTAAATCTCTTGGACTAATGAGGTAGTCGCCATCTTTTGAAGACACCTTTTCGTCTGTTGAAGCTTTGACAAGTCTATATTTTTGACGGCAAGACTGAGCACAACTGCCTCTATTACCACTTCTGCCGCCTATCAAACTGCTCATGAGACACTGACCAGAAACGGAAACACACAGTGCGCCATGCACAAAGGCTTCTAGCTCGATGTCTACAGCTTCATGTATTTTCTTGATTTCTGTTAATTGCATTTCCCTAGGAAGGACCGCTCTACTTGCACCAAGGGCTTTGACCGCCGCCATATCATCTTGGCTGTGTAGTGCCATTTGAGTAGAGCAGTGAATACTGATTTCTGGGTACAAGTTTCTCAGGTAATGAAATACACCTAAGTCCTGTACAATAAAGGCGTCTAAACCCGCCTTGTAAAGCGGTGTCAAATAAGCCTCTAAGGTGTCTAGTTCTTCATCGCTTAGCAGGGTGTTGACTGTCAGATAAATTTTTACACCTCTCATATGACAGTAGTTAATCGCTTCTATGAGCGTTTCGTCCGTAAAATTCTGCGCGCTCTTTCTAGCACCATACTGCTGTCCTGCAAGATATACTGCGTCTGCACCGGCTTTAACCGTGGCTTCTAAACTTTCCCAGCTGCCTGCTGGGGCTAATAATTCAATTTTTCTCAAGTTATCACTCCTATTGCAAAGGCAACAAGTACCTTTGCACTGCCAACTTTCGCGCTGCGAAATGGCGTTCAAATAAAAAAGCGGTGAAAAACTCACCGCTTTAACTGTTGATTGTTGGTTTTAGTTCGAATCAAAGTTATCGATAAATTCAATCAGTTCTTTTTCTTTAAGGTATAGACGCACAGCCATTTCCATCTTTTCACTTTCCATGGCGTGAAGCATCACATCTTTTTCAGTTAATTTCCGATTGAGTTCGTCGATTTTTGTTCGAAGCGCTGATAAGCCATTCTCGTAATCTTTAGAATTCTTGAGCATTTTCTCAAATTCCTCATTTTGTTGATTAAGGTCATGGTTTTTCAGTTCTGCTTCCTTCTGAGCTTCGAGAAGTTTCTTTCTAAGTTCCGCTACTTCAATGCTCGGATCATCTAATTTCTTCAAAAGCAAATCCCGCTCATCCTTCATTTTCAAGAACTCATCCGTTGAATTGAGGGCTGTTAAGACCGCAATCATAGAGGTGCTGAGTTTTTTATTGGCAGCAGTGATTTCTTTCATTTTATCATCAACTAAATTGGAAACTCTTTGCATGTACTCTCTAGAGTCATCGCTGACAAGAGTATATTCTTGACCCATTATACGCACAATGACTTTATTTTTAACGGTCAAAAAAATCAACTCCTTTTTATAGACTGCGTGCATTTTCAATCTAATATCATATTACCTTAATTGACAAGCTGAATGCAAGCAATTAATGGAAGGTAACTGCAATTATCTGAGTTTAGCTTCTACTTCTGTTTCCAAAGTGTTCAAGATTTTTTGGAAGACTTTATTAACCTCTTCATCGGTTAAGGTTCTGTCTGCCGCTCTGAAGATTAGTGCATAAGCCATAGACTTCCAACCATCTTCAATTTGCTTGCCTTTGTAAACGTCAAAGAGCTTTACAGATTCAAGGATTGCCTTGCCATTAGACTGAATCAGATTGATCAACTGACCGTTAGTCACTTCGTCTTTAACGAGTACTGCAATGTCTCTTGTCATGGCAGGATACTTCGGAAGTGGTTGGTATTTCTTCTCAAGATCTGAGAGTGCTACCATTTCAGTGAAGTTGAGTTCTGCTAAATAAGTTCTCACTTCAAGACCATAAGATTCCATAACTTCTGGGTGAAGTTCGCCAATGACGCCAAGACAGAGGTCGTCTTTTTGGATGCGTGCACAACGTCCTGGATGGAAGGTGCTGTTTTGATTTTCTGGAACAAATGTGTAGCCAACAATACCGAGTTTATTGAGCATGGTTTCTACACAGCCTTTAATTTTAAAGAAGTCCATACCTTCACCGTAACCACCTAGAACAACCTTTTGTACTTCTTCTGGAAGTTCAGTCACAGGAAGTGATTTTGGTATAAATACATTTCCAATTTCAAACGCTGCTGCCGCTGGAAGTCTTCTATTGTAGTTTCTAGAGAGCACTTCCATCATATTGCCCATCAAGCTGGTTCTCATTGCGCTGTACTCTTCTCCAAGTGGGTTGAGCAGTCTGATTTGATTTCTTAGCGCGTTGTCCTGAGGGACTTTAAGGAGTTCCACTTGTGAAGGACTTACGAAAGAATAGGTCATGATTTCGTTGAGACCAACTGCTGTTAAAACATCCTTCGTTTTGTTTTCAATTTTTTGCTTATACGTATATACCCCTGCAGATGCGTCTCTAGGAATCGTTGTATCGATACGGTCGTATCCATAGATTCTTGCGACTTCTTCAACGAGGTCTATTTCTTTTAGTAAGTCAAGTCTGAATGCAGGTACATGGCAGAGTAGTTCTGCGTCGCCTACTGCTTCGCTCTTAATCTCAAGTGACTCAAATATACTTGCCATTTCAGCTCTTGTAAGGTTTGTGCCAAGCATACTGTTGATACGCTCAACTCTAGCTGGAATTGAAATTGGGCTTTCCAGCGTTGGATAGACATCTACTGCACCATCAACAATTTCGCCAACACCAAGCATTTCGGCTAATTGACACACGCGTTCCATAACAGGACCGACATGACATACCGCAACGCCCTTTTCAAATCTTGAAGAAGCTTCTGATCTAAGGCCGATGTCTTTTGATGTCTTCCGAATGTTTGCCTTTTCGAAAGTTGCCACTTCGATGAGTATATTTTTTGTACCTTCTGTGATTTCTGTGAGTTCACCACCCATAACACCCGCCAATGCAACGGCTTTTTCACCATCGGCTATGACCAGCATTTCTGAACTGAGGGTTCTTTCAACACTGTCTAATGTCATGAGTTTTTCGCCTTCTGCTGCTCTTCTGACCACAATTTCACCACTATGGATGGTGTCAAGGTCGAAGGCGTGGATTGGCTGACCAAATTCAAGCATGACGTAGTTTGTAATGTCTACGATATTGCTGATTGGTCTCATGCCCGCTTTCATGAGTCTATGCTGCATCCAAAGTGGAGATGGCTCTATTTTAACGTTCTTAATGATTTTTGCCCCATAGCGTTTACAAAGATCTGGTGCTTCAATTCTGATTTTGATGTGGTCTGACGCTTGACCGCTGGCTGTTTTTACTGTGATGTCCATCGGCTTAAGCTTTTTGCCAAATGTCGCTGCACTTTCTCTTGCCATACCAAGCATGCTGAGACAGTCTGGGCGGTTTGGCGTGATTTCAAATTCAATGACTTGGTCTAAAAGTTCCGGAAGTGCTACTTCTACAAGTTCACCCGTTTTATACTCACCATTTAAAATGTAAATACCTTCTGACATTTCCTTAGGAATAACTTTACTCTCGAAACCAAGTTCTTCAAGGGAACAAAGCATGCCATTCGACTCCACGCCGCGAAGTTTGCCTTTTTTGATTTTAGTACCGCCAGATACGGTTGAACCATGTACCGCTACTGGAATATAAGCGCCTACGAAGCAATTCTGTGCACCAGTAACGATTTGAAGAAGTTCTTCACCTACTCTAACTTGCATAACCCAGAGCTTATCTGCATCTGGATGTTTTTCCATTTGCTCAATGCAGCCAATTTTAATGCCACTGACACCGTCGCAAACCGTCATTACCGTCTCTGTGTTGGAGCCGGACATGATGAGTCTTTCTTCGAGATAATCTACTTTTAAATCTTCTATATCTATATATTCTTTCAGCCATTTTACAGGTACTAACATAATTTTTTCCTCCCGTCCCTCTTAGAATTGGTTAATGAAGCGCATGTCGTTTTCAAAGAGTAAACGAATGTCGTCAATTTCAAGTTTCAACATAGTGATTCGGTCAAGACCCATACCAAAAGCAAAACCTGAGTATTCTTCTGGGTCAATACCACATTCTCTAAGGACGTTTGGATGCACCATACCACAACCTAAGATTTCTATCCAGCCGCTGCCTTTACAAACCTTACAGCCTTCGCCGCCACATTTGAAACAAGTTACGTCCACTTCAGCACTTGGTTCAGTGAATGGGAAGTAGTGTGGTCTGAATTTTGTTTTTGTGTTTTCTCCAAATAATTTTTTAGCCAATAAGTCTAAAGTTCCTTTAAGGTCAGCCATATTGATGTCTTTGTCAATCACTAAGCCCTCAACTTGATGGAACATAGGTGAATGCGTTGCATCGAGTTCGTCGAAACGGAAACAACGCCCTGGCGAGATGACTTTGATTGGCGGTTCAGATGCTTTCATCGTTCTGATTTGAACTGGAGAAGTCTGTGTTCTAAGTAGCAGATTTTCTGAGAAGTAGAACGTATCTGACTGGCTTCTTGATGGGTGATCGATTGGTGAGTTGAGGGCGTCAAAATTGTTATAAACCGTCTCTACTTCTGGACCTTCCGCAATAGAGAAACCAAGTCCTATAAATACTTCTTTGATTTCGTCAAGAACCTTAGTAAGTGGGTGTCTGTCCCCAAGAGCGGCAATATTTGATGGCAATGTAACGTCAATGGTTTCACTCATAAGTTGCTGTTTAAGTGCTTCTGCTTTGAGTGTTTCTTTCGTGCGCTCGAGTAGGCCTTCAATAGCCTCTCTGACTTCATTGACGACCTTACCCATAACTGGACGCTCTTCTGCCGAAAGACTGCCCATGCTCTTTAAAATGCTAGTGAGCTCGCCTTTTTTACCCGTGTATTTAACCCTTGCATCTTCAAGTGCATTTAACGTGCCAACTTGAGAAATGTCGAGTTTTGCTGCTTCTAAAATTTCAGCTAA
>JBGSUZ010000523.1:0-5529 GCA_041753235.1 Acidaminobacteraceae bacterium | reverse complement strand
GGGAACCTGCGTTTTACATAAATGAAATCATCATTTCGGGATAGTGTCTGGTTCAAGCTAAGATTACCGAGCTTAACATCCTTTTTACGCCCTTCAATCAATATCTGAACTTTGTGCACACCTTCTATTTCAGTAAAGGTGTTGACAATAGAATAAAGGAAAAGAACATTTTCCTCATTCGCCAGCCATTTTTGACTGAGGAAGTTTTCAGAAACACTAATGTAGCAGATACTATTGCTAATGTTCACGTCAAGGATTTTAGCACCTTCTGAGAACGGCGTAGAAAAGTAAGTGTTCTTTGGGCCTTTCATCATCTGTTCCATAACTGCCAGCTCAATTCGGTCTTCTTTTACAGTAATGACCCGTTCCTCAGTACGCAGTTTGTTTTGATAAGGAAAGTAGAACTTGTAACGCACCTTCATGTTGTCAGGTTTTGGATATACCGCTAACTCACCTTTTAACTCAGTAGATGAAAAGTCGTTATTGATATAATACCCCGAAATTGCGGTAATAGCCAAAATTGCAAACAAAACCGTCATAATGAAGGAATATTTTAAAGAAATTTTCTTCATAAGTACCCTCCATTAAACTCGGTTAGGCAGGTGAATGAATACTGTAGTGCCCACATTCACGGTGCTTTCAACATGAATACTACCATTATGCAACATGACAATCTGCTTAACAATTGAAAGACCTAAGCCAGAACCACCAGTTGTTCGAGCTCTTGCACGGTCAACACGATAAAAGCGATCGAACACTTTCGGAATATCTTCTTCCGGTATCCCGATGCCTGTATCTCTTACGCCAATAAGAACCTCATTCTTATCCTGAGATAATTGAATCGTTACATTTCCGCCTTCTGGTGTATATTGAATCGCATTATTGATAATATTAATTAAGCACTGCTGTATCTTGCCTTGATCCAAAAGAATTTGTACTTTCTCATACTCAGCAAAATTAAGACTGATATGCTTTTTATCGGCAATCGGCTTAAGATTTTTAATGACATTTTGAATCAAGTAATTCGTATAGCAGAGCTGGTAATCCATTTTAAGTTCTTTTTTCTCAACATCTACCAAATACAGTAGACTGTCAATAATCTGATTCAGACGTTTTACTTCGCTCTCAATATCGCCTAAGAACTCCCTGTATACCCCTTCTTCCCAGTGTTCCTGCTCTAGTAAAGACTCTGCAATAATATTCATGGAAGTCATTGGGGTTCTGAGTTCATGGGAAACGTTAGAAACGAACTGTTTGCGGTTTTCATCTACTTGGTGGATTTGAGCAGCCATGTCGTTGAAGGTTTCACCGAGCAGACCTATTTCGTCATAACTGTCAATTTGAATACGGGTATCAAACTTGCCCTTACCAAAATCAGTTACAAGCCCCCGCATCATTTCAATCGGTTTAGAAATAACATCCGCAAAAACAAAACTGATAAAGCCCGTGATTAAAAGTCCCAGCGTTGACAGGAAAAATACACGGCTCATAATTTTGTTGACGTTGTCAATAATGTCGTCAATTGAGTCCGATGCCAAAATGACACCAATCACTGTATTACGGTCCATAATTGGCACGGCTACGTAAATGGCATTTTCACCATTTGGCAGTTTATATACTTTGGAACTATTTTCACCATAAATAGCTGCACGAACTTCAGGTACAGCAATTAGGTTCGTATTAACTCTGTCGTCGTAGGCGTCTGCCTGTACATTGCCACGAATATCTAACAGCAAATAACGGGCGTTTATGTCCATACTAAAGCCCTTAATCAGTTCTTCAATATAGGTTTTTGTGTTCTCTTTTTGAATGCCATAGTAATTTGGAGCAATCTGGTTGGAGAGAATATTGGACTGGGTCATAAGATAGACGGCCCGTTCGTTGATGGACGAGTTTTTGATGGTATTCGCCATAAAGCTCGACATCAGAATGAGCGTTAAGACAACTAATAATAAATAGGTGGAAACGAGTTTCCACCTTATTGAATAAAAAGTTCTTTTACTTGTCTTTGAAAAAATAGCCTACGCCCCACTTAGTCATAATAAACTCAGGCTGAGATGAATTGTCCTCTATCTTTTCTCTTAGTCGTCTAATGTGAACGTCTACCGTTCTTACATCTCCAAAGTATTCATAACCCCAAATCTTTTCAAGAAGCTCCTCTCTCGAAAAGACCTTATCCTTATTGATGACAAGGAGTAATAGTAAGTCAAATTCCTTTGCCGTCAAGTTGATTTCCTTTGTCTTGATAGATACCTTACGACCAAGCGTATTAATAGTGAATTCGCCCACTGTAATAACACTGCTCGTTGTCAGGTTTTCACTAACACTAACTCTTCTAAGAATGGCCTTAATTCTCGCTTTAAGCTCAAGAATGTTAAAAGGCTTCGTTAAATAATCGTCAGCGCCGTATTCAAGGCCTAAGACCTTGCTTGAATCTTCACCTTTAGCCGTCAATATAATGATAGGCACCATTGAAGTTTCTCTAACTTTCTTACACACCTCAAGGCCATCAAGACCTGGGAGCATTAAATCAAGCACGACTAGCGCATATGTTTGATTCATTATCTTTTCATAAGCTTCGTTGCCATCCATAGCGACGTCAACTAAATAACCATCTTGTTCCAAACTAAACTTTAACCCCTTTAATAAAATGGGTTCATCGTCTACCACTAAAATTCTTTCTTCCATAGCATGCACCTTCCCCTAACTTATTTTAAACGCCGTTGATTTTCATGTCTGATTGTAAACTTGACTGCATCAAAGTACTCTAAAATCAGAACAGCCACTTTGCGTGACGTTCCTAAGAGATCCCTAAACTCGCCGAGTTCCACAGTATCATGGCTTTCAAAATGCGCCTGTAGTCTCGATTTGGCATCCCCAAGCCATTTCGAATGTATCATTAACCCCTCATCCAGCTTAACCAATTCACCTGAAGCCAGTAGATACGTCACCAATTCCTTGTCCTTATTGCCTAATTGTAACTTGGCAAAGAGGTCATTGTTATTTGGTGGCGTATAACCTGCCTCTAAAAAGGTCTTTAGCAGGATGTCTTTTTTATTTTGTTGGTCCTTAGTAAGTGCAATCTCGAACTGACTAAGCGCCACAAATTGATTGACCACTGATATCATATCTTTTTTGATATAAATATTCAACAGCTCATCGAAAATCTTTACCTTTGAAGCTTTGAAAACTCTCGTTCTGAGCTCTTCCTTACCAATGCCTAGCTTTAATGGGTTTTTAAGGTGGAATTCATTGAGCACCTTGAGCAATTCCTCGGCTTTTTCTTCAACGAAAACCATGTGTAAGAATGAATCGCCCAATTTAATCGCCATTTCTTTTTCTATAAAACCATCCAGTAAACTTTGAACCTCTTCCTTAACAATACCAGACTGCTCTGTCAAGTCAGAAAGTGTAGGCAAGTTTGGACTGAGTCTGTAAAGTGCATCCGCCATAAATGTGTCCTGAGAGCCACTTTGCTTTTGAAGGAAACTTTCAATGACCTCTTCGTTGAACCGCTTGTGCTTCACAGCGTTTGGGTCGAGTACATGACCGCCGCCTAAGGTCTCAAGCGGTGAGTAGAACCGCAGTACAAACCGGTCACCATATTTAAACCCAACTGCCTCTTCCAGTCTCAGCTGAGCAAAGCAAGTCTCTCCCGGTTTAACCACTTCTCTGTCGAGGAGTACCAGACGACAGAGCACTTCTTTCGTCCCTTGGTAAAGACGAAGTCTTGTCCAGTTGGCTAATTCACGCTTATAACTTTTTAAAACGTTCAGTTCCACGTCTATCATATGACTCGTTTTAAGAGAATTGGGTGCCGCAAGCACATCCCCACGGTGCACTTCTGTCGTCTTTAAGTTCGCCAAATTTACCGCAACCCGCTGACCAGCATAGGCTGTCTGCACGTCCTGTGAGTGAACCTGAAGCTTTCGAATCTTAGCCTCTTGGCCCGATGGAAACAGTGTCAGTACTTGCCCTTCCTGAAGTATGCCCTCAGTTAGCGTACCAGTCACCACCGTTCCGAAGCCCGTCATGGTAAAGACTCTATCCACCGGTAGGCGCGCTGCATCTTGAACGCGCTTGCTAGGCACTGTCTCGACCATCTTATCAATTTCTTTAATTAATGCATCCATTCCAAGGCCACTGACTGCTGAAACAGGAATCATTGGCGCTTTTTCAAGAAAGGTCCCTTTTAGTTTTTCGCCAACTTCCTGCTTAACCATTTCAAGCCAATCTGGTTCTACCAAATCTGCCTTGGTTAGTACCACGATGCCGTTTTTGACTTCGAGCAGATTTAGTATATCCAAATGCTCCTGAGTCTGAGGCATAACGCCCTCGTCTGCAGCAATAACCAAAAGTACTAGGTCAATGCCACTGACACCAGCAAGCATATTTTTAATAAAACGTTCATGTCCCGGTACATCTACAATCCCAGCGCGTTTACCGCTTGGTAGATCAAAAAAAGCGAACCCTAGGTCAATTGTAATGCCACGTCTCTTTTCCTCTTCCAGCCTGTCCGTTTCTATACCCGTCAAGCGCTTGATTAAAGTAGTCTTCCCGTGGTCAATATGCCCAGCTGTTCCTATAATCACGTGACTCATTTTGTTTCCTCCGTTAAAGACTTCTGGAAATATAAACAGTGCTATTTGCTAAGCACTTTAATTTATTGCACAATACCTTCAAATGCCGCTACAACTTCTTCCAACTCACCCTGTTGTAACGTTCTCGGGTCGAGTAATATTTGATCATTTTCTACCCGTACAATCACTGGAAGTGGTTGACTGCGTAGAGCTTCTACCGTACTGCTCACGGATTTGTTTTTAGGTTTAACCCATACAAGCCATGTGGGTAGTTTTTCCATTGGCATAGAACCGCCGCCCACTTCTGAGTCACCTTCTATTAAACCACAGTCGAGCCCCTCTATTAATTTAAGCTTTGCTTCAAGACGCTCAGCTTCTGGCTTAATAGCCGACTTTTGCATTGTAATCATTCTGAGCGTTGGTATTTCTTTTAATGCCACTTCCTCGTCTAGGTATAATTTCAACGTCGCTTCGAGGGCTGAGAGTGTAAGTTTATCTACCCTTAGCGCTCTTGTTAATTGATTCTTTTTCATAAGGTCTATCCAGTGTTTCTTACCCACTAAAATGCCCGCTTGTGGGCCGCCTAGCATCTTGTCGCCACTGAACATGACCACGTCCATGCCGCTCTTTAGCGCTTCTATGACCGTAGGCTCTTTTGTTAGACCAAATTTAGACAAGTCCACCAAAGAACCGCTGCCAATGTCCTCCATAACGAGCACGCCTTTGTCATGACAAAGTTGACAGAGTGCGTCACTTTCAACTTCTTGAGTGAAGCCCATAATGCGGTAGTTGCTGGTATGCACCTTGAGGACTGCACCAGTTTGTTCTGTTATAACTTCTTCGTAGTCTCTTAAATGGGTCTTGTTTGTCGTGCCCACTTCTACAAGGGTTGCCCCGCTTTGCTTCATAACCGCCGGTATGCGGAAAGCGCCGCCTATTTCTACAAGTT
>JBGSUZ010000522.1:0-7263 GCA_041753235.1 Acidaminobacteraceae bacterium | reverse complement strand
GCTGAAATCTTTGTGCATAGAATTGCCCCCCTAATGAAAATATTCAACGTGCCAATCCAAAATGTTTTGTCAGAGCAATTGCCAGACTTTGAAGAATGCTGGGAACATCGCTGGCAAGCTGAAAAAGCGGTTGGTAAAGGGCGTTTGGCAAATAGTATCTGGGAACTGCCAGAAAGCAGAAAAGACTTAATTCAGCCAATAGACAATTTTGTAGACACAATTTTTCAGGCACTAGACCAGTTAATTATGAAACGGTATGAACAAAATACGAATGGTGGCAAAATAGGATTTGCTGAGTTAGAAACCATGTTAGAAACCTGTTTAGGTCATTATAATTTTAAACACACTCAAAGTGAAAAACCACCTACTGAAACCGTACTTGACTATGTTGAGCGTCAAGGGGTTGACCTAGATACGTTGCCACTTTGGGTTTATATAAGGATGGTGTAGGCTATGCGTATCGGGATTATAGGGGCCGGTATTTCAGGTCTGTCAGCTGCACATTATTTAATGAAAAAGGGCTATACCGATATATGTGTTATGGAGGCCAGTGAGCGGGTTGGCGGTAAGTGCCATACCATTCTTTATCATGGCAAAACCTACGAAATGGGTGCGAGTATGGCACTGCCATCGCATGTACGGGTCAAGCGCCTTATGAAACACTATCAAGTTAAACCCTCAGGCATTTCAATGACTAGAGGCCACTATAGAACAGACGGCAAACTCGCAACGCAATTACCCAAAGACCAGCGCAGGGCTTTTATTGAGCAGCTAAACAGGCTGCCAGAAGTATTGGCACAGTACCCGTGGTTAAAGACAACAGGGTTCAGTGATTTTCCTGAGGCTTTAGCACAACCTTTTTCTAAGTGGTGTTATTTGCATGAACTGGAGGTATTGTCTAAAATTTATGAACAGTGCTTTACAACCTTTGGTTTAGGCGATATTAACTGCGTGCCAGCAGGGTATGTGCTCAAAGAAGTTACTTATGAAAACTTAATGGGCTTTTTAGAAATATCTCGGATATTGACTTGTTCAAAAGGAACCGGGGGCCTTCTGCAGCGCATGGCAGATCAGGTTCCAGAACTTAAATTGGCACAGCAAGTCCTCAAAATTGAGCTCGTTAATACTGAGGCGCCAAAATCGTTAGAGGGGCCTGTTCGCGTAACGCTAAATACCGGTGAAGCAATATTTGACAGAGTAATTTATACGGGAGACCTAACAGCGCTCAATGCGTTAATGCCAGAAAGAAAAATGGCATTTGAAGACTTGGCGCAAGTAAAAGCCGAAGACTATTATGTTTACGCCTTTAAGCTTAAAGGGATTCCTGAATTTTGCGGTTATGTACCAGAAAATTTAACGCTGGAAAGACGAGGGCATATACTCGTTTGGCATCATCAATGGCCTATGGACAAGGATCGGGAAATGGTGACCGTATATGCCTATGGTTCTGAAAATATGAGTGAAGCAGAGCGTGTTAAGACGGTAGTAGAAGATTTGGAAAAACTAGGTTGTAGAGATGTTCAGCTCTTTTTTAGAAAAGAATGGCGACACTTTCCCCACTTTGAAACAGATATGATAAACGCAGGCATTTACAATCACCTTGAGAAACAACAGGGTGTGAGTGGCGTTTATTTAACAGGAGAGATACTGGCTGGAACCAACATGGAAGGTTGTGTAGCGTATAGTGAGCAGCTCGTTGAGCGGTATTTTTAAGTTTGAATTTAGTGACTATATAAAAATAATTTTACTTTCGCTATGTGTTTACAGACTTGGAACTGGTAATTTGAGTAGATATAGCAATTGCAATACTTACAGAGAGATAGAATATTCTGGAATTTTGCAAAGTGTGTAAACACAACATGAAATTAAAAGTTTAGAATTGTTGAAATATCAAGGCTTATCGTAATTTGACAGTCATAATACCCCCATAATACACTAAGAATAGACAAAAAAATAACAAGTTAATTTAGCTTGGGGGGATTTCCAGATGGCAAGAGATAAGATACTTGATTTGGCTAACCAAATCAGCAGAACAAAAAGGGGTTCAAAAAATGAAATAAAACCTGAATATCCAGAATACTATATTTTAGAACCAGTCATTACAGACGAAATGGCAGATGTAGCACTTTGTTTAGAACTGCGTAAACCAAAGAGTGCGGCAGAGGTTGCTGCTCAGTGTGGCAAGCCAGTTGACGTGACAGAAAAATTACTTTGGGAAGTAGCCGTTGCAGGCGCTGCTTTCGTTAATAAAATAGATGGTGTCGACAAGTACTGGCATGATATTTGGGTTCCGGGCCACATGGAAATGATGGTCAACAATAAGGAAAACGTAAAGAAGTATCCTCAAATTGGTGAAGCATTTGATGCATACGGCAAACGTAGAATACCAATCAGTGCAGGTCTTTTCCCACCAGGAACAGGTCCTATGCGCGTTATTCCAATAGAAAAGGCTATTCAAGGGGAGACGAGAAGAGCTTCTTATGAAGAGGTTTCCAAATACTTAAACGAAAATAAGTTATTCTCAGTTTCCGACTGTTCATGCCGTACTTCGAGGGAAGTTATGGGTGAAGGTTGCGGTCACTTGAAGGAAGATATGTGTATTCAAATGGGCCATGCGGCGGAGTACTATATACGCACAGGCAGAGGTCGTGAAATTACTCGTGAGGAAGCTTTTGAAATCATTCATAGAGCAGAAGAAAATGGACTCATGCACAGTATACCTAATACAGACGGACCTGGTGAAACCCATGCAATATGCAACTGCTGCGGTTGCTCATGTTTTGCCATGAGAATTGCAGGCATGTACCTTAATAACGACATGGTTCGTTCTAACTACGTCTCAAAAGTAGATAAGGATAAGTGCGTTGCTTGTGGAGAATGTGTAGCTGTTTGTCCAACAAACTCACTCAAATTAGGTCAAAAAATCTGCTCAAAAACACCAATTGAGGAGAAAGTAAGAGAAGAGTTGCCATCTAATACAGTGTGGGGCTCAGATAAATGGAATCATGACTTTAGAACTAATCGTGAAAATGTAGTGGAGACGGGTACAAGCCCTTGTAAAACAGAGTGCCCAGCGCATATATCCGTTCAAGGATATATAAAATTGGCAGCTCAAGGCCGTTATACAGAGGCGCTCGAACTTATTAAAAACGAAAATCCGTTCCCGGCAGTTTGTGGTCGCATTTGTCCTAGAAAGTGTGAGTCTGAATGTACCAGAGGGGATTTAGACGCACCCGTTGCTGTAGATGAAATCAAAAAATTCATCGCGGAGCAGGACATGAACCTTAAGAACCGTTATGTACCAAAACAAAGACATAATTATGGCAATAAAATTGCAGTTATAGGCGCTGGCCCTTCAGGTCTTTCATGTGCGTACTACTTGGCAATCGACGGTTACAAAGTCACTGTCTTTGAAAAGCAAAAGGCCCTTGGTGGTATGCTGACGCTGGGCATTCCTTCATACAGACTTGAAAAAGAAGTCGTCAATGCAGAAATTGATATACTCAGAGAAATGGGCGTTGAGTTCAAAATTGGCGTTGAAGTGGGCAAAGACATCGGGATAAAAGAATTAAGAAAACATGGGTATGAGGCTTTCTATTTAGCAATTGGAGCACAGGCAGGCCGTAAGCTTGGTATAGAGGGCGAAGAGGCGAAAGGCGTTATTACTGGCGTAGACTTCCTTAGAGAAGTTAACTTAGGCAATCAAGTGACATTAGACAAAACCGTGGTTGTTATTGGCGGCGGTAACGTGGCGATAGATGTGGCGAGAACCGCTGCAAGAATGGGCGTGAAAAACGTAGAAATGTTCTGCCTTGAAAGTAAATCACAAATGCCAGCCCATGAAGAGGAAGTTGAAGAGGCATTGTCTGAGGACGTTCACCTAAACAATTCATGGGGACCAAAACGCATACTTGTGGAAAATGGCAAGGTTGTTGGCATAGAATTTAAAAAGTGTACTTCGGTATTTGATAAAAATGGTAAGTTTAATCCTGTATTTGACGAAAAGGAAACTAAGGTTGTTAAGACAGGGAACGTACTCATTTCAGTTGGTCAAGCCATGGACTGGGGCAATTTGTTAGCAGATTCTAAAATTGAGCTTAACCCGAATAAGACTATCAAAGTAGACGGATTTACACTTCAAACCAATGAAGCAGACATATTTGCCGGCGGCGATGCGATGACAGGCCCTTATTTTGCAATCGATGCGATTGCAGCTGGTAAAGAAGGTGCGATTTCAATTCATAGATTCGTACAGCCGGGTCAAAGTTTAATCATGGGTCGCGATAGAAAAGCCTATACTGCTTTTGACAAGAAAAACTTGTCTTTAGAAGGGTATGACAGTCGTCCAAGACAAAAAACGAATCATGTAGACGGCGCGCACGCGAAAACATCGTTTAAAGATTTACGCAACACCTTTACTGAAGAACAAATCAAACTTGAATCGGAACGCTGCTTAAGCTGTGGTGCAACGACTACTGACAATTACTTGTGTCTTGGTTGTGGGGCGTGTACACTAAAGTGTAAGTTTGATGCAATTTCTCTTGTTAGGGTACACGATGCAGAAAGCGTTGCACTTGAAAACTTAAAACCGATAATCATTAAGCACGCTATAAAGCGTCAAGGTCGCATAGCAACTACAAATGCTAAACGTGCAATCAAATCAGTTTTTAGAAAATAATACTATAAATTTGGGTAAATTAAGGATAGGTGAATAGACATGCATGAATTGGGTGTTGTATTTGAAGTCATTAAAACAGTAGAAAATATTGCGGTGGAGAACAAATTGACCAAGATCGACACCCTAGTGCTCCAAATTGGTGAATTGTCTTCCATGATTCCAAGCTATATTGAAGCGTGCTACCCTGCAGCAGTGGACGGAACCATGATGCAGGACACCAAACTTAAAATTGAAATTTTACCAGGCAATGCGTTATGCAAACCTTGTAACCAAGTGTTCAATTTAAAAGAAAACGAAGGCGTATGCCCAGAGTGTGGTCAGAAGGACTGGGAACTGCTCAGTGGCAAGGAGTTTATGATTAAAGAGATCATAGCGTATTAGAGGTGGCCTATCCTGTTTGGCAGGTTTGGGTATTCTAAGGAGGTCTTTCTATGCGAGACAAACGGTTTGTGGCAGCTCACAGGGGTGGGCCACTTCAAAAAGAGCAGCACTATCAGCTGATGCTATGGGCTGTAACTTGTTCGGAGCATATTCTACACCTTTTTGGAGAACCTTTAGATTCTAGACTGACACACGCACTTATGGTGGCTCGTGCTTGGACTGTTGGCGGCGCAACGGTTGGTGAAGCGAGAACGGCATCGGTTGCCTGCCTTGCTGTGGCTAGAGAAAATTTGGAGAAAAGCCCTACGACGGTCGTTGTAGCGCGGTCGGTTGGGCATGCTGTTGCAACGGCACATATGGCAGACCATAGTATGGGCGCAGCATGGTACGCGCTAAAGGCAGTAAAAAGCATAGGCGGTTCAGTAGTCGACGAAAGGGCTTGGCAGGACGAGCAGTTGCCAGCAGAAATTCGCGAACTCGTTATAACGGGTCGAGCGCTAAAAAACGTCTAGTTTTTTTGGCATAATCGTTTCCAAAACGGGGTATCACTTGCATTAGGCGGTCAAATATGCCATAGTTACTAAAAAGAGAGCAACTGACCGAGTAAGGAGACTACCTATGGAAGAAAAAAGATTTGCCATATTAATCGATGCAGATAATATATCCCCTAAATACATTAGTTACATTCTCGACGAAATTTCAAACTACGGCGTAGCGACTTATAAGAGAATCTATGGCGATTGGACCAAACCCTCGTCAGGGTCTTGGAAAGACGTGCTCTTAGAGCACTCAATTACGCCAATTCAACAGTACGGCTATACAACAGGCAAAAACGCTACAGACTCAGCAATGATTATTGACGCTATGGATATTTTATATTCCAATCATGTGGACGGCTTTTGCATCGCTTCAAGTGACAGCGACTTTACAAAGCTTTCCTCACGACTCAGAGAGTCGGGTAAGTTTGTTATAGGTATGGGCGAAAAGAAGACGCCTAAGCCATTTGTTGCGGCCTGCAATTTGTTTAAGTACTTAGAAGTATTGGTACAGGCGGCTGCCGAGTCAGCTGTAAAATCTGAGGTCAACAAATCTGAACTAGAAAATGCGACCAAGGAAAAGAGCATGACTGAGTTGAGTGTTATACAGGCGGCGTTAATTAAAATTATTAACGAGAATGCGGACGAAGAGCATGGCATTAACATGGGTGACCTAGGGAGCAGATTGATCAAGCGCTACCCTGACTTTGACGTACGTAACTATGGGGACAGCAAGTTCTCTAAGTTCCTTAAAAAGTTTGACTTTATTGAAACGAAGACAGTTGGCAATAGCTCATCGCTATGGGTTTCACTCAAGCATATGCCGGAAAATGCAGATGGTGAAGCGTTAGCTATAAGTACCCCAGCCGTTGGAGAAGTTCCAAAACAAGCTCCCAAAAAGAGAAGAAGCCCTAGACGAAAGAAACAATAATGAGCGTCTGTTTATTAAATGATAAAGTATACTGTAGGAAAGCGCATTATTTTCCTACAGTTTTTTTTGTGTTTAAAATATGTGATACAGTAACTGAGGTTTGGCGGGGAGGATATTATGACATATTCATCAAAAATAAATTTAGCTCAAGTCACTATAGAAAAGGCTCTATTAGCCGATGAAGCTCAAATTTGCAACTTTTTCGAACTTATGTTGATAGACACTTTTAAGAAAAATGACATCTGGGATATGGAAGAATTACTTAAAGACGAAATTGAAGAAAAAGGTATGTTTATTCATGAGGCGCTGACGGAGCCAAATACGCAGCGTCATTTTTTAGTGGCAAAATTAGAGGGCAATATAGTGGGAACAATAGCGGCAGGGCCAGCCAATAAGGACATTTTAGAGGGTTCTGGCGGCGCCTGTGACGGTTGGCTGGAAATAGGTACGGTGTTTGTTCACCCGGACTATCAAGGTAAGGGGCTAGGAAATTTGATGATTGAGGCAATAGAAACATGGATGAAGACTCAGTCCGTTTCTCAGTACAGCCTCGACAGTGGCTATAAGTTAGCTCAAAAAACTTGGACTAAAAAATATGGTGAACCAACTTACTTGCTTAAGGATCATTGGGCTGAAGGGGCGGATCATATGATTTGGTGTGTGAAGTTGTAAGTTTTTATTAGAGTTGATTGTATTGTAGACGGTTTATGTATAAAATTATCTTATAGAAAAGGAAT
>JBGSUZ010000521.1:0-5343 GCA_041753235.1 Acidaminobacteraceae bacterium | reverse complement strand
CGTGGGCGGAGATCCGAAAAAGCGCAGTGGCATTGTGCTGGCTAAAAGTGATTCAGCAAAAGCTTATAAAATTCAGACGGGCGAATCTTTGGCGGCAGCATATAAAAAATGTCCTAATCTGATGGTGGTGCCACCTAATTACAATTTGTATATTAAATCAAGCAACGCCATGGTAGAACTGCTTCGGGAGTATTCGCCTCAGGTACAGCGTTTCAGCATAGACGAGTGTTTTATGGATTTTTCCGGTATGGGCAAAATTTATCCAGACCCAGTCGCGGTGGCAGAAGAAATTAGGCAGCGTATTAAAGACGAATTAGGTTTTACAGTGAGTATAGGCGTGAGTAGCAACAAACTACTGGCAAAAATGGGCGGAGAACTGAAAAAGCCAGATGGTGTGTCGACTCTATGGCCTTCTGAAATTGAATCAAAATTGTGGCCTCTTCCAGTGGAAGAACTCTTCATGGTAGGGCGCGCCACTGTGCCCAAACTTCACAAAATGAGTATTTTCACAATTGGAGATTTGGCAAAATATGACCCTAAGCATTTGGAATACAATTTGAAATCTCATGGGCGTCTTATTTGGGATTATGCCAATGGTAGAGAGGCATCTGAGGTTAGAAAAAGCAATCGAATGGAAATGAAAGGGCTAGGCAACTCGACGACTATTGCTCATGATGTGACAGAGGCACGGGAGGCGCACCTGATTTTGCTGAGTTTGACAGAAACGGTCGCCATGCGGCTTCGAGATGCGGAACTCTGTGCGCTATTGGTAGGCATAAGCATTAGAACCAGCGACTTTGAGCATTATGGACATCAACGTAGGTTTTACACGCCAACAAATTCAACCAAGCAAATTTTCACGTATGCCCGCGAACTTTTCGACGAGGCTTGGAAAGGGGAGTCAATTCGTCATTTGGGCGTTCGAGTCTCAGAACTTTGCAGCAACGACTTTATTCAGGTCAACTTTTTTGAGGACGACCAAGACGCCGAGAAACAAAGGCGTTTAGACGCTACGATTGATGAACTGCGCCTTAAATATGATAATAGCACCATTGTCAGGGGCTGTTTCGTGAACAGCGGCATCAAGCCAATGGCAGGCGGTGTCGGTGAAGATGAGTTTCCAGTGATGAGCAGTTTATTGTAATTTGGTAAATGGAAGTGAAAGAAGGAATGGCTATGGCCAGAGAAATTGAAATGCTGTGTTGGTTTGACAAGCTTGGAAACCCCAATCCCGTTCGGTTTCAAGTGGCAGACCATGAGGGACTTAATCAGGTCATTCGAATTGACAGGGTAAAGAGACGACAGCTGGAAAGACAGGCTGGCAATAGGATGATTGTGTTTATTTGTGAAGCCACTATAAATGGCGTTAATAGAGAAATTTGTTTGAAATACGAGGTAGATACTTGCAGATGGATTATTTTTTAAAGGCAATAAAACATTTTAAAAAGATATATAATTATTGATAAACAATATTTAATGTGATATATTGGAGTTAACCTTAATTAAGAGTTTTTTTATAATCCAATCTATTGCAAAGGAGTCGATAAAATGAAGACATATGGGGTCAATACGGGCAAAGTTAAGCTATTTTTGATTATTTTTGCTGTGATATTAGGCTGTACTGTACCATCTATTGTGACGCATATGATTGAAATACCTATATCGAATTCAATAAAGATGGGTGCTATGGTTCACGGTGTTCTTCAAGTGTTGTTAGTTTGCTATATTATGTACTGTGCTTACGGCGTTATTAAATTGATAGATGCAGAAGCAGTTTTTGATTTAAAAATGGTTCATCTGCTCAAATGCACTAAATTTAGTCTATTGGCACTGGCTATCATATCGATTATCAATTTTGGAATGAGGTCTTCCATCGCCTTAATAAATATGGATTTTAGTCCTTACTTACGCATTACAATAGATTTCAATACGCTATTCTTAATAGGTGTGGCGCTATTTACAGAGGTCATGCTCAACGTTATTGCAAAGGGCATTGAAATAAAGGTAGAACAAGAATTGACAATCTAATATAAAAGATGTTTGATAGACGTGAAGGGAGTTAAAATAATGCCAATCATTGTAAATTTAGATGTCATGATGGCTAAACGAAAAATCAGTTCAAATGAACTGGCAGAACGTATAGGTATAACACCGGCTAATCTCTCCATACTTAAAACGGGTAAGGCAAAAGCCATTCGGTTTTCAACCTTGGAAGCGATTTGCGAGGCTCTTGAATGCCAACCGGGAGATTTGATTGAGTACCGCACAACTGAAGCGTAATAGTAAAATGGAGCCGGAAATGATTTTAGCAACCAATGGGAGGCGTATTATGTTTATGATACGAGACAGCGCAAGTGGCTATAAGATTGAAGCACTGAATTCAGAGCAGCAAGTAGTGGGTGAGGCAATTTTTTCACTGTTCAAGCCTGCAGATATTTATAAAAGGCCAAGACTGAGCATATATATTGATATTCAGCCCAAAACTGAGGACAACGCACTGGCGGTTAAGGATTTTTTATTTGATGAATTGATGAAAAAGGGACGATTAGCAAAAGCTACACATCCAAATACAGATATGAAAATTTACCACTGCTGTTTTTCAGATCAGCAAGAAGCCATTGATTACTACACTTCAAAACCAGGTTTTATCAAGGATGATGGCATGTACATCATTGAAAAGGTAATTGGAAATGAAGCGTTAGAGATGCCGAAGATAGAAGCGGTAACTTTCACCGAAATAGCGTTAACGCAATCAGATGCAGTTAAAGAATTGATTGAAAAGCAAAATCAAGTTTTTGGTTCTGGCTATGCTTTAGAGGACCTGCTTCAAATGCATGAGCTTGAAACCTATGTTAGTATAGCTGCTTATAAAAATGATGAGCTGGCAGGTAATATCATTGTACTGGTAAAACAAGACGAGTCAGGCGAAACATTTGGTTGGATAGAAGACTTATTTGTTTGCAAGGCGTACAGAAAGTTTGGAATCGGTGAAGCTTTGACGTTGAGCGCTTTTAAATGGCTTCTGGAAAAGGGAATCCAGCGTTCACGCTTAGAAGTATGGAGTGAAAATGAACGAGCACTAAAGCTTTACTATGGATTGGGTTACAGCTTTGTGGAAGAAACTGAAACTGCCATTGGCATGTTTTTATAAACTAGGAGGCTTAAACTATGGAAAATTACAGCGAAATCATCATGTTAACCGTTGCTAAAATGCAAGTGGCTAGGTATGTCATCATAAGTCCGAACCCTGAAGACGATGTTAATGCCTATATGGACCGATGGGCTGAAAATAGTGGCCTTTTGAGCCATAGTGGCTATGTGACAAGGAAAATAGGATGGGATTTTCCGTATGTAACCAAGGAACAGACAGAAAAATTTGGACTGCGTGGCTATGTTTGTGCGTATGTAATTCCAGAAGATTTTTCGCCTACTTGTTCAGGGGCAGAACTGGCAGTTATTGAAACCGGTGAGTATGCAACTATTCGCGTCACAGATCCTTTCAGCAATCCGTTTGAAAAAATTCCAATGGGTTATGAAAAACTCATGAGCCATGTCGAGGGTTTGCCAGATAAAGCGTTGATCTGGGAAAATAGAGTGTGTTTTGAAGAAGTTATAGAAATAGATGGCATTACTTATATGGACATTTATGTGCCTGTAAATTAATAAGCAATAAATATATGTTTTCGTATTTCCAAAATTGGGAATATGTAAATAGATATAGTATCTGGCATTGACTCTGATAGCGGAGGTGCTAATTGAGAAAAAAAATCTTGATTCTTCTTGTTCTATTATCAGTTTTGTCAATGGCGTTTGGCTCGGGTAGTATAGCGGCTTCAAAAGAAGTATCTATCACTCTAGTCAATGCGGAAATGATCAGCAATGATCACGTAGGCAACGAATGGTCTTACATAGCAAAGATAGGTAAGCAGGAAGTCGAAATTGGTGATAGTCTTTCTGTGAGCAAAGATAAGAAACTTACCTTATATGGAAAAGCTGTTGAGGCAGACAAATACCCTGACAGCGGATCGAAAAGCGTTACTATTACGCCAAGCAAATATGCGGGTAAGGAAGTTAAAATTAAGGTGACCGTTACAGAAAATAGGGGTCGTTATTCTGGAAATAAAGCAGTATGGGAATTTACGTTTAAAGTAGGTAAATAAGCATAAATTATAGCGTAAAGTAAATGCTGGGTACTATATCGGATTCCTTTTCATATGAGTATAAGAAATGTAGCGAAAATACCAATAAATAAGGCAGTATCGACTACGTACTCGATACTGCCTTGCTGTTTTTATAAATTACTTTTTATTAGCGCGAAGAATCTAATTACTAGGTGGGTTCTCTACTGGAGGCGTGGAAGGAGGCGCTACTGGAGCAGATGCTACGGTGTTAGCTGGAAGTCCTTCCTCACTGGCATTATTTTTAGTAATCATATCCTCTAATAATTGTGTGTTAGCATTAAAGTCTGATATCCACTGGCTCGTTTCATTCATGATGTAGCTGTTTACATTGTTTACTAATGTTTTGCAGTTTTCAATCATGGCAGTTGCTTGTTGTGGGTCTATAGTACCTCCTGCTTGTGTTAAACTTTCAGCCCATTGAATATTAAAGGATTCAATGTCAGCGGTTATTTGAATTTTTGTGCTCATCATACGCGTCCAAGTATCGGAATAGCCCATGATTTTATCAAAAGTATACATTCCGCCTGCAATAATGAGCGCTATAGTTGTATAAATAGGTGAAATATGTAATTTGTTAAAAGGGGGTGAAGATAATAAAGGAAATAAAGTTGATACAATTACGGCGAGAACGCATAATGTTCTAAGTGTTAGTGTAATCCGTTTGCAAGAAGTACACTTTGTATGATACCAAGTTAGTTCTTGATTTACACAGTCGAGGGTATAGGTGTAAACATCATTTAGTTGATCTGTAACTGGTTTCTTAATCCATTCTGAAACGTTATTGCCATTAAAAGTTATGATACTTCGAGCCATACAGCACCTCCATGTTTTTAATGTTATTGTACCCAAAATTACATAAATAAACCATAAGTTGCTATAAAGAATATATTATAAAAATTAACAGTATGTGCTGTTTCGTGCTGAATCAATCAACGCTTTTAAATCATTTAAGTCAGTGTCTACGTCCGTCCTAGATAATTTGATTGGAGATGGGAGTAAACTAGGGTCGTTAATTTGCAGTTGTTTAAGCAATTGACGTTCTAACATATTCAAATAAGGAATGCATGCATTTGGGTCAACAACATCGACAATTAATACGAGCTCCGCATTTTCGTAAGCGGTGGTTTTAGCATCAAGTCTTACTTGCACAATGTTGTCCCAG
>JBGSUZ010000520.1:0-7431 GCA_041753235.1 Acidaminobacteraceae bacterium | reverse complement strand
ACCAGGTCCTGGTAGCGGTAAACTTGCAACTTGCCTTAGCCAGCTTTACCATGAAAATAAACGCGGTCGTGTGGCGGGTTACTCGAAATTCGAGACCTTCCCAGTTTGGAATATGCCACTTAAGCACCCACTCAACATTGCCTACGAATCTGCAACAGTTGACCTCAAAGACGTCAATATGATTGACTCATTCCACTTTGACGCTTACAACAGCATAGCAGTTAACTATAATAGAGACTTAGAGACATTCCCAGTTCTTAAGCGAATCATCGAAAAAATTACTGGCAAAGAGTCTGTATTCAAATCGCCTACAGACATGGGCGTAAACCGCGTAGGTTACGGCATTATAGACGATGAAGCGATAAAAGAAGCCTCTCGTCAGGAAATTATCCGCCGCTACTTCAAAACAGGCTGTGAATACAAAAAAGGATACGTAGACCTTGAGACCTTCCAACACGCACAACGCATTATGGAAGAAATAAACCTCAAAGGTGACGACAGAAGTGTTGTCCTTCCAGCACGTCAAAAGGCAAGCGAACTCAAAGCATGTTGTGACGAGAATGAACTCCTTTGTCCAGCAATGGCTATTGAACTTCCAGACGGCACCATTCTTACTGGTAAGTCATCTGACACACTTAATCCATCCGCGGCAATCGTGCTCAACGCAGTCAAGCATCTTGCAAATATTGCGGACGAAATTCACCTTATTTCTCCAGTAATTCTTGAACCAATCAAAAACCTTAAGTTTAAGACACTCGGTGGTCGTAACGCCGCACTTGACTGTGAAGAAATTCTCATAGCGCTTAGCATATGCGCCGCAACAAACCCTATGGCACAAGTTGCAATGGAAAAATTGCCAATGCTTAAAGGCTGTCAAGCTCACTCTACAACCATCCTCACCGCTGCAGACGAGCAAACCCTTCACAAACTCGGCATAGATGTAACAGCAGACCCAGAATACGCCTCTGAAAGTCTTTATTATAACAACTAAACATACGCGCACATAAATAAAGCGTGATGCCGCTCCTATGGGGGCGAACATCACGCTTCTTATTTTTTCTATACCAAATCAAACTCCACTCTAATACATTTACCAACAATTTTTACCTTACTTATTTCATAAGTTTCAGCCGCCCCGTCTCCCTTACCTTGAGAGACATTGAGTTTATTGCCTGATTCTTTATACACAACGCGAAGCATCCGTTTTTGATTCATTTCAATTAAATAGACACCTTTATTTTGAACTTCCTTCATTTCATGAACTAGAAGCACATCTCCCTTACGAATACGCATAGATTCCAGCGCATCGTCAGATGCTTTCACATATTGAACCCGCTCCCAAGGAATCCCCTCAACCTTTTTACCGAGTATTGGCAGTTCTTTAAAGCCTGCAGGCTTGCCATTTGCAACTTCAGTAATTGTAAACTTCTTAATTAGATTAGCTAAAGCACCTGCCCACTGATCATTCGGCTCCACTTCATAGAAAGTTGGCTGAGTAACTTCCTTCTTTTTAACAGGCTTTGGAGTTGCTGCTGCCTCTTCTTCAATACTATCTTGAAAATCAAAGCCTACTTTTTCACCAAAGACTGCTAGAATATTTTCAGCGGTCTTTTCATTGACAATTTTCTTTCCAGATTCGATTTGGATTATATAACTCGGCGCCACGCCACATTTCTTAGCAAGGTCCTTTTCACTCATATTGGCCTTAAGCCTAGCTTCTTTAATTTTCAATGCGATTGGATTCATTAATGCCACCTCTTTCTTTTGCTGTATTATCGTTTGATGCCTTATAGTCATTTTACTATCTATCCCGGTAAATTGAAAGGGTTCAGTTTCTCAGCCTTACTTCTATGGATTTAACGCTTAACACTTATCAGTCAGGGTATAATCATACCAGTTAAATGACCATCTTATATAAGGAGGCCTACAATGAAAATCCATAATAAGATTGTTGCAATAATAACCATCTCACTTATCATTTATGGTGCCATCTCACTCACCCTTCAATATATGTACTTAAAGCCTGAATTTGAAAAAGTCAGTAATACTATAGCGCAAAAAGATATGCTCAAAACTATGGAAATTATAAATAATGAACTAATCCATGTAAGTCTGCTTGCAAAGGATTACACCATTTGGGATCAAAGTTACAGCTTTGTTAATGGTTCAAACCCTATTTACCCGACAGAGCACATAGCTGATAGTGCCATGACCACTGCTGGATTGTCCTTAATCGTTTATTATAACGACAAAAATGAACTCTACTATGGCAAATGGCGCAAAGAAAATCAGGATTGGAAACCCCTTGACCGCACTAGCCTACAAACTTATCAAACCTATTTAACCCAAACAAATGAGTCCGCAAAAGGTCTAATCAGGTTAGATAATGTTCTATACCTAGTGGCAATCGAGCCAATTCTCCATACCGATGCATCTGGTCCTGCTACTGGCAAAATTATATTTGGTAAAACATTCAATAGTATATTTACAGAACAGTTATTAAGTACACTCGAACTTTCAGTCCTATTACATATACCACAACAGGAGCCGTCCGAGGTAATAAACTATGCCACTGAGCTATTTCAAACTCATTCTAAGGATGTAATCTATGGTGAATCTAATGGCATTCCCTATGCGCTTAAGTCCATAAATACGAACGCGACAAATGGCTATAGCTTTTATTCGGATTTGCTCAACCATCAGGTACTCTTAGTCCAAACGACCACTAAAAAAACAATCACTATTCTAGGTCTGAAATTCGGTTATTTTTCTATCCTGTCAATTGGTACTTGCGGCTTATTAATCGCATTGCTGCTTATCATCTTTTTAAGAAAAGTAATTATTGTACCACTAGAAGCGCTTTCTACTATGGTAAAAAGTTTCAACTTAAAAGATATGCACTTTAATACAAACGAAATTTTGACTCATAGAACGGACGAAATAGGTCAATTAGCTCAGAATATACATGAAATGGCACAAATCGTTATCGAAAAACACCATGAAATATTGAATCTAAACGAAAGTCTAGATGCTAAGATTAATGAGAGAACCAAAGCATTGGCTGCGGCAAATGAATCTTTACTACTTTCTGACAATGTTCTAAATGAAACCAGTGAAGGCATATTAATTGTAGACACTCAAATGAAAATTCTTCGTGCTAATGACGCTTTTCTCAAGATGATGCGTTACCGCCGCGATGAACTGATTGGCAATAGCCCACTCCTTTTTAAGTCAGACTATCACAGTGAAAAATTCTATCAACAAATATGGCATGAAGTTCACAGCCTTTCACATTGGTCAGGTGAATTTTGGGCAAAACGAAAAGATGAGAGTTTCTACCCTACACTTCTATCTATCAATGTCATCAAAAATAACAAAAACCAAATAACACATTACGTCGGATTGGCCTCAGACATAACACATCTTAAAGAAACTGAACTTGCACTCGAGCGACTTGCCTACTTCGATTCTTTAACAGAACTTCCAAATAGAGAATTATTTCATGACCGTTTGAACCAATCCATTAAGCGAACCCTCCGGTCAAATGGAACAACAGCACTGCTATTTCTAGACCTTGACCGGTTTAAAACCATTAATGACACGCTAGGGCACGCCACTGGCGACGAAGTTCTGATTGAAGTTTCTAACCGTATAAAAAACAGAATTAGAGAATCAGACACAGTTTCTAGACTCGGGGGCGATGAATTCACCATTATCCTTGAAAATATCAACGATGAACAAAATGCTAAAAATATAGCCGATGACCTGATTAGCCTTATAGGAACTCCAATTCCTACCAGCAATCGAATGGTCAATATTAGCGCAAGTGTGGGTATAGCCCTCATTCCGCTAGATGATGTGACGGTGGATGGCCTTATGCGCAAGGCCGATGCTGCCATGTACATCGCTAAAGAGACTGGACGCAGTAGAACTTGCTTTTCTTCAAAGGAAATTGAAATACGTAACCAAGAAAATCTTGAAACAGAAGCAAGACTTCGAATCGCTGTTATTGAGGGTGAATTTGAGCTCTTTCTACAGCCAAAAGTGAAGGTTAAAGGTGACAATTTTGTGGTCTCTGGTGCAGAAGCACTCATTCGATGGAAGACCAGTGAAGGGCGTATGATTCCGCCAGACCTGTTTATTAGCGTTGCGGAAGAAACGGGTTTAATTCACCCCATTGGAAAATGGGTACTAGAGGAAGCCTGTCACCAATTGAATCAACTTAGTCAACTAGGCATTTCTCTGCCTATCAGCGTCAATTTGTCAATTAAGCAACTTGAACGAGACAACTTACTAGATGAAATAAAAGACATCTTTAATACCCATCACATTTCCCCACAAATGATACAATTTGAACTCACTGAAAGTTTGTTTATGAAAGACTTCCAACAAGCTATTACAGTATTGGAAGCCATCAAATCTCTTGGCAGCCAAATTGCAATTGACGACTTTGGCAAGGGCTATTCTGCTATGAGTTATATTGGAAGCCTCCCTGTAGACTGTCTTAAAATTGACAAGGCTTTTATTGACCCGATTGGAGAATCAAATGAAAAAGAGCTAGTCAGTACAATTATTGCCATTGCAAATACCCATGCCTTCAAAACCGTAGCGGAAGGTGTAGAAACTAAACAACAAAAAGACTTTTTGGAATCACTTGCCTGTGACGAAATGCAAGGCTTCTATTTCTCAAAACCATTGCCATTTAAAGAGTTTGTGAAATTTCTTGAGGAGAATAAACATTAATTTAATTCTTACCATGTAAAAAGCCACCCTCAGGTGGCTTTTATAATTAGTCTTTAGTTTATTTACTGTTGCCACGTTTGTAATGACCGCTGGTACCGCCTTCCTTCTCTTCAAGGAAAATTGGGCCTATGACCATATCGCGGTCCATCGCCTTACACATGTCATAAATGGTTAACGCGGCTACTGTAACTGCTGTCAGCGCCTCCATTTCAACCCCTGTCTTACCCACTGTTTTTACTCTAGCTTCAATTTTAATTTGGTGGTGAACTTCATCCAACTCAAAGCTTAGGTCTGCGCTTGTAATAAATAGAGGATGGCACATTGGAATCAGATCACTCGTCCTTTTAGCACCCATAATGCCAGCTATTTGTGCTACGGTCAACACATCACCCTTTTGAATGCCGCCTTGCTGAATACGGCTAAAGGTTTCAGCGTTAACGTATATAGAGCCTCTTGCAACAGCCACTCTTTGTGTATTTTCTTTTTCCTCTACCGATACCATTTGTGCAAAGCCCTGTTGATTAAAATGTGTAAGTCCCATATGTCATCCTCCTATCTAGTGCGGTTTCTTGTGTTTTGAGATTTTACTCTCGTTTGTCTTAATACCCAAAAAACTAAGACCATGTACATAGACATGGCCTTTTTTTTTAGAAGCTAATTGTTATACCACCTCTGTTTGTATACAGACTGCTCAAACCGCGCATCGGCACAATAAACACTTCTTTGAAATTATAGGTTTTCTCTATTTCCCCTTTGATTTTTTCCGCTTTTTCAAGGGCATCACAATGGGAAATCCCTAATATTTTGTCGGAAAAATCGTTGCACTGCTCCCCAACCATTTCGACTAAACGTTGAATAGATTTCTTCTCGGTTCTTACATTTTCCAGAAGTTCTGCTTCGCCGGTTTCAGTGGCATGAAGAATAGGCCGAATATTAAGCGCATTGGCAATTATGCCTTTAAGTTTAGAAATTCGACCATTTTTAATCATAGTCTCTAAAGACCCTAGCTGGAAAATAAACCTCATCTTGTCGATGTAGTCATTCACCTGATCTACAATTTCAAACTCATCTAAGCCTTTTTCAATTAATTCCCCTATTTTTAAAGCAATTAGAGTCTCTCGAACAGAAGATCCCTTTGAATCAAAGACATGAATAAACTTCTCATGATAATCCTGTAGGAATAACCCTTTTGCCATAACCGCACTGTTATAAGTACCGCTCAGCGCAGCGGTTAATGTAACTACGAAAACTGAGCCTTCTGCCATAAAAGCATTTATGAATTCCTGAGGGGACGGGCACGCAGACCTTGGAACCTCAGGGCTATTATTAATATTCTCAAGCATTTGAACAACATCCAGTGACGCATCATCTCTAAAATGACGATCGCCAATTGATATGGTTAGCGGCACCAAAGTGATGTCGTATTTATCTTTCATAGCCTGTGTTAAATCACAGCTACTATCAGCTACTATTCTCATATAAAACCCCGCTTAATTGTATTATGACAAAGGCATTAAAACCCGCCATGTCAACTATTATAACATATGTTCACGTTTGTGGGCTACCCTCATCCACGCTTCTGCAGGAAACATTAGGAGCATTAAGAGGCCACCTAGTATTAAATGGGCTTCAAAAATAGTCACATGATCCATTAACAGACCTTGAAGCGGCAGTACCGCCGCAATACACAGGTTTATCACAAAACTGATTGTTGAAAGCACCGTAGCCCTAATATCCGACGGAATTCGCTTATTGTAGTACTTGTAGAAGATGGGTCTGCTCATGCCCCTGTAAAGCTGTTGAATACAAATCAAGAACACGCCAAAGGTCGTTTTAACCATCCCCATTGAAAGGTAAGAAATAATGATTAGTGCCCCCATGCCGATCAACGTCCACGATTTGGTCGCCTTCATGGCGCGGTGTGCAAACTTTGACGCCTGAGCCGCAATAATATTAAAGATAAAGAACATCCATCCAAAATAAGTAACATCAAGGTCAACCGCCTTCATATATGGCTGATACATGGGGAAAGAGCCTCTAAAAAAGACACTCAGCAGTGTAATCATTGCAACCGTACTTAATAGTTTAGGATTGCCTTTTATAACGCCAAAGCCCGCACGAAACTGATTAACATATGACTTTAGGTTATGTTTCTCTCCTTTTACCATTTGAGTCTCAACTTTTGCTTCTTCAAAGCGCCATGCAAAAATCACTGAAACTAAAACAAAAAATAATGAAACGATGAAGGGCAAGCGATTATCCCATTTATATAGATAACCAGCTAAAACCGCGCCAATCGCTTGACTGTAAAAGACAAATGACATGGCACGTCCTTCAATCTTTTGATATTCACCCTCTTGATCGTATGCCTTCAAATGGTCATACAGTAAAGCAGAGTCAGAACCAGAACCAAAAGCTGCACCTAAACTAAAGAATACTTCCCCTATTAGGAACACCCAAAAACTATTGCTAATTGCATATATAAAACAAGTCACAGCCCAAAGAACAGAGTTAAGTATAAGGCTGTATTTTCTGCCCATGCGGTCAGCCATCATACCTGTAGGCACCTCAAAAATAACTGTGCCTATGGCGGAAACTGCGCTAATCATCATAATTTGGGTAAAACTCAATCCTTTTTCAAGATAGTATAGCGTTAAGATAGGACCCAAAATCAATAAATTGGAAAAT